>JACMKJ010000175.1 GCA_014380155.1 Rhizobacter sp.
CGAGAGGTTGTTCCACTCGTTCCACACGAAGTAGCCGATGCCGGTGCCGCCGACGAGCATCTCGGCTGCAACGATCACCAGCCACGCGATGCCGATCGAAATTCGCATGCCGGTGAGGATGGTCGGCGCAGCGGCCGGCAAGATCACCTCGAACGCGCGGCGCATGGCGCCCACCTCCAGCGTCTTGGCCACGTTGAGCCACTCGCGCCGCACGGTGCTTACACCAAACGCGGTGTTGATCAACATCGGCCACACCGAGCAGATGAAGATCACGAAGATGCCCGAGAGCGACGAGTCCTTGATGGTGTAGAGCGCAATCGGCATCCACGCGAGAGGCGAGATCGGCTTCAACACCTGGATGAACGGGTCGAGCGCGCGGTAGACCAGCGGGCTCATGCCGATCAAGAAGCCGAGCGGTATGGCCACCAGCGCTGCCAGCAGGTAGCCCAGCCCCACACGGCCCAGTGAGTAACCGAGCTGCAAGCCGATGCCCTTGTCATTGGGCCCGTTGTCGTAAAACGGTTTCGACAACTGGTCGACAAAAGTTCGGCCCACTTGTGCCAGCGTGGGGAAGCTCGCCTTCGCCGACGGCGAGGCCGACGCGTCTTGCCCCGGGTCCTTGCCCATCAGCTTGGCGTATTCGATCTGCTCGGGCGTGAGCTTGGGGGCCGCGTTGGCGGTGCTGGCGTTGCTCACGGTCGGCAGCGTGGCCACGTGCCACAGCGCCAGCACCACCAGCAGGATCAGCGCCGACAGCAGGCTCGCCTTGAAGCGCATGGAACGCATCACCGCTCTCACTCAGGCGGGCGTGCGCTTGATCGCAAACCCGTCTGCATACGCCGCCGCCTTGTCGGCGTCGAACACCTTGCCCATGATCGTGAACTTGGGGTACGCGCCCTCGGGTGGCTTCTGGCCCAGGTCTTTCATGGTCTTCTTCGCGTCGGTCAGCAAGAACACCTTCTCGGCGATCTGCTTGTAGTTGACGTCGCCCTTGATGTAGCCCCAGCGCTTCATCTGCGTGAGCATCCACACCGCCATGCTCTGCCATGGCATCGGGTCGAAGTCAGCGCGGTCGGGCACGGTGCGCACATTGCCCAGGCCGTCAGCAAACTTGCCCGTGAGCACCTGCGCGATCACCGCCTCGGGCTGGTTGAGGTAGGCCTGCGGTGCGATCACCTTGGCGATGAGCTCACGGTTCTTGGCCTCGCGCGCCATGGCGGCCGAGGTGAGCACCGCCCGGTAGAGCGCCGCAAAGGTGTTGGGGTTTTTCTGAATGAACTCGGTGCTGGTGCCAAAGGCGCAGCACGGGTGGCCGTTCCACAGCTCCTTGGTGAGCAGGTGGATGAAGCCGATCTCTTCAAACACCGCACGCTGGTTGAAGGGGTCGGGGCCGAGGAAACCGTCGATGTTGCCGGCGCGCAGGTTGGCCACCATTTCGGGCGGCGGCACCACACGGATCTGCACGTCGCGGTCGGGGTCGATGCCGGCCTCGGCCAGGTAATAGCGCAGCAGGAAGTTGTGCATCGAGAACTCGAAGGGCACGGCGAACTTGAAGCCCTTCCAGTTCTTCGGGTCGCGGTTGTCCTTGTGCTTGAGCGCGAGCGTGATCGCCTGGCCATTCGTGTTCTGGATGGTGGCCACGTTCATGGCGACCGGGTTGCCGCCCACCCCCATCGACATGGCGAGCGGCATGGGCGACAAGAAGTGCGTAGCGTCGTACTCCGTGTTGATCATCTTGTCGCGAATGAGCGCCCAGCCCGCGGTCTTGACGACCTGCACGTCGAGCCCCTGCTTCGAATAAAAGCCGAGCGGGTGCGCCATGATCAGCGGCGTGGCGCAGGTGATGGGGATGAAGCCGATCTTCAGTTCCTTCTTCTCCAGCGCGCCCTTCTCCTGCGCCATGGCTTGCAATGAAGCGACCGGCAACACGCTGCCGATGGCGGCCATCGCACCGCCTTTGCCGACAGCGCGCAAGAAGCGCCGGCGCATCGCGTCTTGCGGGAACAGCGCCTTCACGAGCGAGGCTTCGATGAAGTCGTTGGAGTAAGCCTCGAACTCGGTGGTCTCGCTGCGGCGCTTGAGTTCGGTGACAGCGCTGAGCGCGCTGTTGTGCTCGTCGGCCGAGGCGTGCTGCCCGCAGGCGCAGCGCATCAACAGTGGGCGGTCGGCGTTGTAGGGGTCGAAACGGTTGCTGTCGGTGGAGCGGTCGTCGTCGCGCATGCGGTGTCCCTTCGGGTGGATGAAGGGATGCTAGGGACGACAGGGGTGAATCGGAATCGTGGGGGCGGGGGTTGTTTTGTAGGGGTGGAACTACACGCAACGCATGCAACCGGTATCGCGGAGGCCACGCGTATCCTCCCCTCCGACGACTGGGGAGGAGAGACACATGTTCCGTTTGCTCGCACTGAGCTGCCTGCTGTTGTGGTCATCGCTATCGCCTGGCCCGGCCGAAGCTGCATCCGACAGCGCCAGCTTCATGCAAGCCGTGCGCGCCACCAAGATCGGCGCCAGCACCACCGATGCGATGAGCCTGGTCGCGCTGCTGAGAGAGATGGGCAAGGCCGAACAGGCAGAAGCCCTTCAGCGCGAACTGCTGTACCTGTACCTGGAATCGGTGGGCGGCAAGCCACACGACCTCCTGCTGACCATCGGCCAGGCCATCGACGCCGGCACCAAACGCCACAACGAGCCCGATGCCGCGGCGTGGCAGCGCGTGTACGACAACATCGCCTTCGAATGGCAAGGCGTCACCACCCAGCTGCCCCCGGGGCTGCAATCGCTGGCAGACCGAGCGGCCAACGGCGAGCTGGTGCGAGCAGGCCCCGGGTTATGGGCGACGACCGCTCCACGCCCGCGCATGTACCTGAACCTACGCCTACGCAACAACAGCCTGCAGGCAGTGCCCTTTCACGAAGCCTCGCTGGAGCTACCGGGCGAGCCGGCGCTGCCCTCGCTGCTGTGCCGCATCGACACGCTGGCCGGCACCAAGCAGCGCGTCGAAAGGCGGGTCATCCCCGACGGCACCACCAAGGACGTGATTTGCGAAACCGACGGGGACCCCAGCCTGCGCGAGGCACTGCCCGCACGCGTGGCTGAGGCCCGCTTGGGCAAGCTCAAGCCTGTGCTGTGGCCCACCGAGGCCGAGACGGCCAGCGGGCGGGCACGGCTCGCCACCTGGCTGCTCGATGGCAAGCCGGTGCCGCGCAACTGGTCCGATGCATGGAAGAAAGCCCAGAACGACCCGCAAAAAAAGTGGATGGCTGGTAGCCGGGCCATGGCCGAGCCCGCATTGAGGCCCACGCTGCGGCAGAAATGGGCGAAGCGTTCTGACGGCCTTGTCGCAGCGCTCCAGATCACCGGGGCCACGCTGGCGCTGTTCGTCATCGGCCGCGTGCTGCGGCGCATGGGGTGGCCGCGGGTGGCCGTGGCCTTCGCAGGTGCGGCCGTGGTGCTGGGCATCACGGTGCTTTCATTCATCAGCATCGTGGGGCCCAACCCCACCAGCGGTGACGGCTGGAACCGGCCCGTCGTGGGCGGCCTTGTGGTGCTGTTCTACATGGGGTTCATCGTGATGGGCCTGGCGGCGCTGACGGTGTTGCACCGCGTGCTCGACGAGGAAGGCATCTCGTGGGTAGAAACGGTGGCCTCGGGCTGGCGGCAGGCGGTGCAATGGCATGGCACGGCGACACGCGGGGAGTTCTGGGGCTTCGCGGTGCATGGCGCCTGGCTGTGGTTCATTGCGCGCTTCTGCCTGCCACCGTTCGAGTGGCTGGTGTTCGCCGCGTTGCTGTTTCCCATGACCACCTTGATGGTGCGCCGCTGGCGATCGCTGACCACCATCGACATCATCGGCATGACGATGGTTCTGGCGATGGTGGCGCTGGAGTTGGTTCCAGATCGTTGAGCTGCGCGCCGCGGCCAGAGCCGCCGCACATCACACCCCCGCCAAAGCCCACTCCGCCGCACTGCGCGCATGGATGCCGGTGGTGTCGAACAAGGGCACCGTGGCATCGCTGGCATCGACCAGCAGGCAGATCTCGGTGCACCCCAGGATGATGGCCTCGGCACCGCGCGCCACCAGGCTGGCCATCACGCGTCGGTATTCGCTGCGTGATGCGGGCACGACCTGGCCCAGGCAAAGCTCTTCGTAGATGACACGGTGCACGATCTCGCGGTCACCCGCCTCGGGCACCAGCACCCGCAGGCCGTGGCGCTCGGCCAGGCGGTCGCGGTAGAAATCCTGCTCCATGGTGAAACGCGTACCCAGCAGGCCCACGCTGGTGTGGCCGGCGCCGCGGATCTCGGCTGCCGTCGGGTCGGCGATGTGGAACAGCGGGATGCTCACCGCCGCCTCGATCTGCGCGGCCACCTTGTGCATGGTGTTCGTGCACAGCACCAGCACGTCGGCCCCCGCGGCCTGCAGCGAGCGGGCCGCCTGGGCGAGCAACTCGCCGGCGGCGATCCAGTCACCGGCGTGCTGCAGGCGCTCGATGTCGTGAAAGTCGACGCTGTAGAGCACCAGCCGGGCTGAATGCAGGCCACCCAGGCGCGCCGCCACGGTTTCGTTGATCAGGCGGTAGTAGAGGGCGCTCGACTCCCAGCTCATGCCGCCGATCAGGCCGATGGTTTTCATGGGGGCTCCTTGGGATGAGGGTGATGGATGCGCGTTCGTGCGGGCCTCCGCCGCATCGTGCCAGCGCAGAGCCAGCCGGTGCGGTACAGCGCGGCGTGTCGCCCGCCGTGCTGTATGGGCGGGCGCGCCGGTACACCGCGGCACACACTTGCATCGAGCGCCTCCTCCGCGCAGCATCACCAGCACGCCTCCTCAACTCCAGCATGAGAGCCCCCATGCCCGGCCCCGACATCAGCTGGCAAGACCGCTACCTGAACCGCCAGACGCCCTGGGACAGCGGCGCCGACGACCCCGAAGTCATGGCCTGGCTGGACAGCGGCATGCTGAGCGCGAGCGACGCCCCGGTGCTCGTGCCCGGCTGCGGCTCGGGCCGCGACCTGCTCTTGCTGGCCTCGAGCGGCGTCCCCGTGACCGGCATCGACTACGCGCCCGCCGCCGTGTCACTCGCCCGCGAGCGGCTGGCCGATGCAGGCCTCGGCACACAGATCGCCCGGGTGGAACAGGCCGACGTGCTCAGCTGGTCGCCCCCGTCCCCCGTGGGCGCCATCATCGAGTGCACCTGCCTGTGCGCCCTGCACCCCGACCACTGGGTGCGTTATGCGCAGCAGCTGCACGCCTGGCTGCGCCCCGGCGGCAAGCTGTTGGCGCAGTTCGAGCAGGTGCCGCGTGCCGAAGCGGCCGACGGCTGGGTGGTGGGGCCGCCGTATCACTGCGACATCAACGCCATGCGTGCGCTCTTCACCTCAGACCATTGGGGTTGGCCCAAGCCGCCCTACCCGCGCGGCGGCGAAGGTGGGCACCTCACGGTGGTGCTCACGGCGCTCGCGGGCTGACACCCCGGCGAGCTGTCGACTGAAGCGCCCCATGGCGACGAAAACTTCGCAACACCCCACGGTCCCGCCCGCGATCCGCACCCAGCTGCGAGCCATGTGCCTCGCGCTGCCCGAGACGATCGAAGAGCCAGCCTGGGTCGGCACACGCTGGCGCATTCGCAAGCAGACGTTGGCCCACCTGCTGATGGTCGATGCAGCCTGGCCGCCAGCCTATGCGCGCGCCCTCGGAGCCGACGGCCCGGCATGTGTGCTGACCTTTCGTTCGCCGCTGCCGCAGCTCGATGCGTTTGCCTTCACCTGGGCGCCGTTCTTCCGCCCGCCCTGGTTCCCCGACATCGTGGGCATGACGCTCGGCGCCGGCACCGACTGGGACGAAGTGGCCGGCCTCCTGCGCGCGAGCTACTGCCACCTGGCACCCAAGAAGCTGGCGGCTCAGGTGCTCGCCAGCTGACGGCTCGTGCGGCGCGCCTCAGTGCGCCACCGCCTCCTCCTTCATCTTCCTGGGCACCGCATAGGCCAGCGGCGCCAGCGCCGCCTGGATGCGCGCCAGCTGCTCACCATTCGTCAGCCGTCCCAGCACCACCTGGAAGCGCGGCTCGATGGCACCCGACACGATGTACTGCCAGCGGTAGGCCTTGAGCAGCGTGTCGCTCACCTGCCTGGCCTGCGCGCCGTCTGGCGGCATGCCGCTCACCCGCAGGAAGTAGCTCGCATCGGCCTGGGCCTGGGCCTGCACGATGCCGTCCACACCGCCGACGAGCGCGATGAGGTCGTCGACCGCGGCATCACGCTGCGCGTCGCTCGCCAGCGCGCGGTCCTCGCGCTCCCATTCCATCTCGTCGATCACCACGTGCTGCGACTCTTCTTTCCAGTGGTGGAGGAACACGTCCTTGAACAGAGCCGAGATGTCGTCGGCCGCGTCGATGCTGGCGCGGTAGTGGGCGAGCGAAAAGAACTCGATGTCACAGGTGAGCGCGAGCACGGCCCAGGTCGACTTGCCCAACACAAAGCCAGCCACCTCGTTGGCGTCGGGCACGAACACATAGCCCGCGGGCATCTGCTCGGCCGCCAGGGCCTCGATGCGGCGGAACAGCTCCTGGTGCTTCAGCTCCTCGCCCGTCAGGCCGACGATGGCCTCCAGCGCCGTCTGGTCGCCCAGCCAGTGGTGGCGGCTGAGCTCCAGCATCTTGACGCCGATGAAGCGCTCGACCAGTGCAAACATGTTGGCGTAGGTGCGGCCTTGCACCTGGCTCATGAAGCGTCGCCCGTCGGCGCTCAAGAAGGGCAGCTCGTCGGCCAGCGAGAGGCCGTCGGGCAGGAACTTGTGCGAGAAGTCGAAGCTGCGGCCACGGATCACGTCGCGGTCGATGTCCCAGCGGGTGCGCTTGGCGGTCTCCAAGGTCTTGGCGTAGCGGTGCGAGTCGCTCGATGTGTGTGGGGCGATGGTCATGGTGTTGTTTCCTTCCTGGGTTGACCCGTCTGGTTGACGGCATGCCATCTTTCGCCTCGCGCCGAGCGCGGGCATGATGCCGGTGTCCCACGCAAGCGGCTTCACACGCTGACCGGCGCCGTGGGCATGGGGCCGCTGTCCCACACACCACCCAGGTCTGCCCATGCAGCTTCGCCAAAGCCTTCGTTTCTGCAACTCGCCGGACGGCACCCGCATCGCCATTGCCTCCATCGGCAGCGGCCCGCCGCTGGTGCGGGCAGCGCATTGGCTGAGCCATGTCGAGCACGACCTGCACAGCCCGGTGTGGCGCCCTTGGCTCACCGAGCTGGCGCGCCACCACAGCTATATCCGCTACGACCAGCGCGGCTGCGGCTTGTCTGACAGCGAAGTGGCCGACTTTTCTCTCGATGCCTGGGTGAGCGACCTCGAGGCGGTGGTCGACAGCCTGCAGCTGCGCCGCTTCCCGCTGATCGGCATGTCGCAGGGCGGCGCGGTGGCCATCACCTACGCGCTGCGCCACCCGGAGCGCGTGTCGCACCTGGTGCTGATGGGTGCCTACGCACGCGGTGCGATGCAGCGCGCCGAGACCCCCGCTGCGCGGCTGGAGGCCGAGACGCTGGTCAACCTGATCCGGGTGGGCTGGGGGCGCGACAACCCGGCGTTTCGCCAGGTGTTCACCAACCAGTTCATCCCCGGCGGCACACCCTCGCAGCACCAGTGGTGGAACGAGCTGGAGCGCCTGACCGCCAGCCCCGAGAACGCGGCGCGCACGCTGGAGGGCTTTCACCGCATGGACGTCTCGGCGCTGGCCAGCCAGCTGCGCGTGCCCACGCTGGTGCTGCATGCGCGTGGTGACGGGCGCGTGCCGTTTGACGAAGGGCGGCGGCTGGCGGCGCTGATCCCCGGCGCACGCTTCGTGCCGCTGGACAGCGACAACCACGTGCTGCTCGACACCGAGCCCGCCTGGGCCGACTTTCTCGGCGAGCTGCGCGGCTTTCTGGGCCACGCGGCGGGCGAGGGCTCGCCCATGCAGGCGCTCACCCCGGCCGAGCGCGAGGTGTTGCAGCTGGTGGCGCAAGGCCTCGACAACTCGGCCATTGCACAGCAGCTGAACAAGAGCGAAAAGACGGTGCGCAACCAGGTGTCGAGCATCTTCGACAAGCTGGGCGTGCGCACGCGCGCCGAAGCGATCGTGCACGTGCATCGACGTGAATGAAGCGCAAATGAAGCGCAGCTGAAAAGAAACGATACAAACCGATCCCTGCCAGAAAGGACAGCAACGACGCGCCCCGCGACCATGGCTTCATGTTCAACCGACCCGAAAGGTCCCCCTCATGAAAACCTGGATCAAACGCACGCTGATCGGCGTGTTTGGCGCTTCTGTTCTGTTTGGCGGCTTGGCCGCTTGTTCGCACCGCATGCACGGCCCC
>JACMKJ010000176.1 GCA_014380155.1 Rhizobacter sp.
CGCCGCGCGCCGCGCCACAGGGCGAGCAGCAGCGCCGCCGCGCCCAACAGCACCACGACCCAGGCCTGGTGCCACAGCCAGCTCAGCAAAGGCTCCCGCGCCTCTTCACTCACGAACCACACCTGCGCGCCGGGCCGGGCCTGCAGTGCGGTCACGGTGGCCAAACCGTTGTCGCCCTTCAGCACGCGCTCGTTGTCGAGCAGGCCCGCGGGCAGGATGACCGTGATCTGTCCCTGGCCGCGCGCCACGCGCAGCATCATCGGGCCGTCGCGCCCTTCCAGGGCCCACAGCGGCGGCGTGGCGGACTGCAGCTTCCAGCCCGAGGCCACATAGCTGCAGATCTTGAAACGACGTCCCCCGTCGGCGTAGCTGGCCGGCACGCTGTCGGGCTCGACGGTCGTGTGGCAAGGGGTTTGAATCATCAGACCCAGGCGGCGCATCGCGGTGTCGGTGGCGCTCTCCTGGCCTTCACCTTCTTCAGGTTCGACCTCCGCGTCTTCTTCTTCATCGTCACCCTCGGGCTCGGGCCTTTTGTTGCGCGGCGGCTTGAGCTGGCTGATGGGAAGCCAGCCCTTGAGCTGCTGGTGGTCCAGGTTGTTGGCGTACAGCACCAGGTGGCCGCCCGCTTCGACCCAGCCCTTGAGCCGCTGCGCCCGCTCGGGGAAAAGATCCCAGTACCACGAGGTCAGCAGCAAGGTGGCGCGTGGTGGCGGCAGGGTCGACAGGCTGCTCGGCGTGGCCACGGTCGCACCCAGACGGCGCACCAGTTGCTGGGTGACGTACAGCGGGTTCTTGGCGGCCTCTCCGCGTGCGGGGCGTGGCACGTCGACCTCGACCCACTCGGTGCACGAAGCCACCCAGACGCCGGCGCCGAGCACCAGCGCCGCCATCAGCACACGCAGCAGCAGGTCGCGGCTCAAGAGCGTCGTCATGCCGGGCGCCCTGCGCTGAACTGGCGATCGAAGTCGGCACACAAGGCCAGCACGCTGCTCGATTCGGGCAGTCGCGCGCCGTACACCGCCAGCTGCCAGGCCTGCACCAGCCGGCTGAAGAGGGCGCTGGGTTCGGGCGGCAGGCGGGTGGCGGCGAGCGCCACACATTCGCCCTCGGTGCTGGCCGCGCGGATCGGCACCGCATGCTGGTGCACCAGCTGTGACAAGGCGCCGCGGTAGAGCAGCGACAAGGCCGCTCGGTGTTCGCCTCGCTGCCACAGCGCGGCGGCGGCCGCGCCCACCTGATCGGGCAGGCTCTCGGGGCGGATGTCGAGGTCGCGCACATGGCTGGGCAGCTTGGCGCTCGCCCCTTTCACCCCACCCGCGCGAACCCGCACCCAGTGGCGCAGGCCCACGATGAAGAGCGCCACCGCCAGCGCTGCCAGCACCCACACGACCAGCCGGCCGGCGTCGGTCATCCAGCGTGAGAACTCGCGCAGCCAGAGCAGCGCCGTGCTGGGCTCGTTGGGCGCCTTCTTCTTCTCGGTGGTCTTGTTTTCCTTGAAGCGCAAGGTCTTCTGCTTTTGGGTGCCGGCGAGGTCGGGGTCGGCGCGCAGCTTGTCGAGCTCGGCGTTGACCTGCTGGCGCGTGGGGGCCGATGCGGGCTCCGCCGCGTGCGCGCTGCCCACGAGCAAGGCGAGCGACAGCAGAAAAGCGTCAGAACGCACGCCGAAACTCCTGCTCGATGTCCCAGGCTTCGAGCTGCACACGGCGGTTGAGGTACATCGCAAAACCGGCCGCCACGTAGAAGGGCTCGAGCAGCATCACCACCGCGCCGTAGACCGCTGTGGTGCACAGCGTGGCGGCGAGCTTGTCATCGCTGGTCAACCACGAGAACACGTCGCCGCGCAGGTCGTCGGGCGCAAACCACAAGGCCAGGGACATGAGGCCCATGGTGAGCGCCGCTTCGACGTTGGCAAAGGCAAAGTGCATGCCGCCCGCCGCGCCACGCTGGCTGCGCAGCAGCTGCGTGCGGCGCTGACGCCGCGCGGCACCGCGCTGGCCTTCGAGCTGGTAGACCGGCTGGGTGAACGAGCGCCACGGTGACAGGCGCCGCCACAGCAGCGTGCTCGGCAAGCCGCTCCACCACACGGCGCGTTGTGAGCTCCACAGGTCGGCGAACCGGGTGGCCTGGCCGAAGGCCGCGCGCGACAACACAAACAGCACGCTGCGATCCAGCCAGGGTTTGAGCCAGAAGACGATCAGGCTGGGCAGCCAGGGCGCGATCTCCACCGTCGACAAGGCCAGCAGCATCACCACGCCGAACACCGGGCCGCAGGTCCACCACACCGAGCGCGCGTTGGCCTGCAGCAGGCGCACGCCGAGGTCGGCCGCCTCCCACATCGGGCGCGGCCGCAGCTCGACGGCAATCGCATCAACCCGCATGCGCGCTCCCGCTGCGGGCGGGCCGGCCCTGCCAGCCGAGGTAGGCGATCACCAGGGCCCAGCAGGCGGCACCCACGCCGTACTTCACCTCGGGCGGCACCCAGCGCGCCGACGACCAGAACGCCTCGACGGCCGCTGCCACCAGGAGCATGCCGATCACGCCGTAGACCACCACGATGGCGTCACGCGCGCCGTGCTTAAGCGCATCGAGGCGGCTGCGCCGGCCGGGAGCGATTAGCGCATAACCCAGGCGCAGCCCGGCGGCACCGGCCAGCACGATGGCCGTCAACTCGAACGCGCCGTGCGTGACCACGAAGGAGTAGAAGTTTTCGGTGTGGCCACGCGCGGTGAGGTAACCCGCCACGCCACCGATCTGCACGCCGTTGAAGACCAGGAAGAACACGCTGCCCAGGCCCGCAAACAGGCCGCCGGCAAAACACTGGAAGCCGATGCCGATGTTGTGCATCACGTAGTAGCCGAACATCTGCCAGTCGGTGGCCGCGTCGCGTGTGCGGCCGAGCGCGCGCGAGCTTTCGTTGTACATGCTGTCGTATTCCTGCGCCTGCTCGGCGTCGGCCAGGTGAAGAATGAAACCCGGGTCGAGGTAGGTGGCCCAGCCCACGGCGAGCATCGGCCCGGCAAACAGGAGCGTGGCCGCCAGCAGGTACCAGCGGTGCGCCCGCACGCTTTGCGGGAAGTCGACCAGCACCAGCTGCTTGAGCCGCGCGAGACCGTAGTCGTGGCGGCGGTAGATCAGGCGGTGCGCGCGCTGCGTGATCGATTCGAGCCGCTGCGTCAGGTGGATCGGGTACGCGCGAGCCTGCGCCAGCGCCAGGTGTTCGCAACTGCGGCGGTAGAGCTCGGCCAGGCGTGCGCCGTCGAGTGGCGCGGGTTGGGTCTTGTTGTTCTTTTTCTCGACGGCTTTGCCCTCGGCGCCGGCGAGCGCGGCCTCCAGCTCGTGCCACAGCGGCGCGTTGGCCGTCTCGAACTGCAGCGGCGTCACGGTGTGCCCCGATCGCGGTGGCCCACCAGCCACTGCGCCACGCCCAGCAGCGCGCGTGTGGCGTCACCGTGCGGTGGGGGCGTGACCGAACGCGCCAGCAGCGCCAGCTCGTCAAGGCGGGCGGGTGTCAGCC
>JACMKJ010000177.1 GCA_014380155.1 Rhizobacter sp.
GCAGCGACGGCGCGCGCATCACGCTGCCACCCAACGCGCTGGTCAACGCGGCCGGCGTGGCCGTCACCGGCCCGGTGAGCGTGACGCTGACGCCGGTCGACATCAACAACCCCGCCGCCTTGCCCGCCTTTCCGGGCCGCTTCGAGGGCCTCAACCCCGATGGGGCGCGCACACCCATCGTCAGCTACGGCACGGTGGAGTTCACGCTCTCGCAAGGTGGCCAGCCACTGCAGCTGCGGCCGGGTGCGCGCGCCACGATCGAGCTGCCGCTCTATGCAGGCGCCAACCTCAACGGCTCCTTGCTCGCCGCCGGCGGCACGCTGCCGCTGTGGTCGCTCGACGAGCGCAGCGGCCAGTGGGTGAACGAGGGCACCGGCACGCTGGTCGCATCGACCGCCTCGCCCACCGAGCTGGTGATGCGCGCCGAGGTGGCCCACCTCTCGTGGTGGAACGCCGACATGGGCTTCACGCCCTTCCGCCCTCGCCCACGCTGCATCAACGACGTGCCGGGCCAGTACGACAGCATCTTCGAGCAAGCCACGATCTGCAAGATGCTGGCGGAGATGGACAAACCCATCCCTGCACAAGGCGCCTCGGGCCGCGAGCAGCCGCAAGCCGCGCCGCCGCGCTACCGCTTCCCGTCGATCCGCGTCGATGCGGCCACGCCGATGAGCGGCGGTGTGTCGCTCGACCTGCCGCCCGATTTCGACATGCTGCTCACCGGCACCGCGCTCAACGGAACCTGGCGCGGCCAGGTGCGTGTGCGCGGGGGCGAGGGTGCGATCGACGAGGTGGTGGTGCCGCTGCGGCCGGTGGCGCAAGGCGGTGCGGCCGAAGCGATCACGCTGCCCTTCGACCAGATCCGCGCGGCGGCTGTTGCGCGCACCGACAGCTACCGCTTCCAGGCGACGGCGGGGCAGGGTGTGGCGGTCACCGTGTCGCGCGCCGAGTCCAGCCTCGGCGGCAGCGTGCGCCTGCGCAACGCGGCAGGCGTGTTGCTGATGACGGCGCCGTTTGCCAACACCGCTGGCGCGCTGCAGTTTCATCTGGCGCAGGCGGGTGACTACACCATCGAGGTGGTGCCGACCGACAACGCGCCCGGCGGCTACCGCCTGCAGGCTCTGGCGCAGGCCGTGGCCGAGCGCATGCCGTCGGCGGCGCTGTCGTCATCCACCGAGGCCGGCATCGCCCAAGTGGCAACAATTGCCTCGGGGGCCTCAATGGCCTTGTGGCCCGAGCCGCAACAAGGCGCGCTGTTGTTGAAGGCCAGCCGCTACCTCGGTGCCGACACCGGCTGGTCGGCGCCCGAGACGGTGGCCAGCGTCACCGGCCTCAACACCACGGTAGGGGTGCAGATCGGCCTCGACGACGCGGGCAACGCGATCGCCGCCTGGGACGTGGGCGCGGGGCCGGTGGTCTCGCGTCGCTCCGCGTCGGGTGGGAGCTGGAGCGCGGCGCAGCCGCTCGGGTCGGCCACTTGTGGGGGTGGTGTGGTGCAAAAACTCGCGGTGAGTGCAAATGGCAACGCCACGCTGCTGTGGCGGCGTGCAAGCGGGCTGTGCGCTCGTCACTACACGGCGACCTCAGGCACCTGGGCCAGCGAACAAACCATCGACACGGCCATGTCCGGCACCGGCCTCGTGCTAGAAGCCGCCGCCAACGGAGACGCCGTGGCGGCGTGGACGCTGGAAGGCCCGGCGGGCGTGCTGCTCACGCGTTTCAGCGCGACCACGGGCACTTGGGGCGCCATCGAGACCATCGCCGGCAACGGCACCTATGCGCCGACGCTCGCGATGGCCGCCGACGGCAGCTTGCTCGTGGCCTGGCATACGTTAGCGGGCGCGGTCGATGCGGCGCATTGGCCCGCCGGTGGCGGCGCCTGGTCGGCCGCGCAGCGGGTGGGCCTCAACAACGGCAGCTTCTTCCTGTCGCGCGCCGTCTGGCGCATCGGTTCGCGCTTTCAGGTGGTGTGGCTGTCGGGTGACGGGTTGGCGAGCCGCGAGTTCGACGGCAGCAACGGGCAATGGGGTGCCCCCTTGCCGGTGGCAACCGGCCGGGCCGCATCGCCGATCACCACGCGCGGTGGGGGCGGGGGCGTGGTGGTGATGTGGTGGGCCAACAAGCTGAGCGGCAGCGGCACCGACATCGGCTTCTCGCGCTGGAACGCCGTCAGCGGCAGCTGGGTGATGTCGAGTGCGCTGCTCACGCCACGGCCGATGATCCTCAACCAGGCCGCGGCCTTCCCTGACTCTGCGAGCCTCGCCGTCAGCGCCAGTGGCACAGCGACGATGCTGTGGCGCGAGTACCTGGCGCCGGGTGTGAGCGGTGCCATCTTGCAAGGCACGCGGGTGCCGCTGGTGCCGTGAAGCTCACAGTCCCAGGTAGCGAGGCTGGGTGACGGTGGGGCTGCCGGGTGCGTCGTACTGCCTGCTGGCGTCGAGCGCCTGCGCGCGCAGC
>JACMKJ010000178.1 GCA_014380155.1 Rhizobacter sp.
CTGCGCTCGGGGCGCTCGCCGCGCTCGGCACCACCACCACCACCACCACCTTGCGCACCACGGCTGTAGCCACCGCCCCCGCCGCCGCCTTCATCACCGCCACCGCCTTCACGGCCGCCGAGCAGCTGCATGTTGTCGGCCATGATTTCGGTGGTGTACTTTTCCAGGCCGTCTTTGTCGGTCCACTTGCGGGTCTTCAAGCGGCCTTCGACGTAAACCGGGCGGCCCTTTTTCAAGTACTCGCCGGCGATCTCAGCCAGGCGGTCGAAGAACACCACGCGGTGCCATTCGGTTTCTTCCATCTTCTCGCCGCTGTTCTTGTCTTTCCAGTTGCGCGAGGTGGCAATGGTGACGTTGCAGATGGCGGCGCCGTTGGGGGTGTAGCGCACTTCGGGGTCGCGGCCCAGGTTGCCGATGAGGATGACTTTGTTGATCGAGGCCATGGGGGCGCTCCTGCTAAAAGAGGGACGTTTGCCCCGAAGGATCAGGGCGAAACGGTGGAATTTCACGCGAATGCGTGCTGCCGCCAGCTTACCGTACCGCGGTGCCCGCCGGCACCGGCAATGATGGGGGAGACTCCCTCTTCCCCCGCCCGGGGGGCAGGTGTTTGCCCACTTATCCGCTGTGCCACCGACCACACGCTCTCTTGCACCCACCGTCAGGTTCTCGCGCGCCGGCTCGACCGGCGGTTATGAGGGCGTTGACAACCGCGACGCGCTTCCCGTCGGCACGCGCCTGGCCGAGTTCGAGCTGCTGTGCGTGCTGGGCACGGGGGGATTCGGCATCGTCTACCTGGCGCTGGACCACGCGCTCATGCGCCAGGTGGCCATCAAGGAGTACATGCCCACCTCGCTGGCGGTGCGGGGCGCAGGCTCGTGGGTCGCGCTGCGCACGCCGCAGCACGCCGCCACCTTTGCTGCTGGCCTCAAGTCGTTTGTCAACGAAGCGCAGATGCTGGCGAGCTTTGACCACCCTTCGCTGCTGAAGGTGCTGCGCTTCTGGGAAGAACACGGCACGGCCTACATGGTGATGCAGTACTACCCGGGGCTCACGCTGAAGCAGACGCTGTCGGCCATGGAGGAGCCTCCCACCGAGGCCTGGCTGCGTTCGCTGGCCGAGCCAGTGCTCGACGCGCTGGAGGTGCTGCACCGCGCCGGTGTGTACCACCGCGACGTGTCGCCCGACAACATCCTGATGCAGATCGACGGCCCGCCGGTGCTGCTGGACTTTGGCGCCGCGCGCCGGGTGGTGGGCGAGCACAGCCAGGCGCTCACGGCGATCCTGAAACCGAGCTTCGCCCCGATCGAGCAGTACGCCGACATCGTGGGCATGCGCCAGGGCCCGTGGACCGACCTATACGCCGTGGCCGCGGTGATGTACTACCTGATCCGGCGCCAACCGCCGGTGCCGGCGGCGGCGCGGGCGGTGCGCGAAACCCTGCGTCCGCTGGCCGACGAGCCAGGCGAGATGAGCCTCACGCTTTTGCAGGCCATCGACTGGGCGCTTGCGGTGGCGCCCGAAGACCGCCCGCAAAACGTGACGCAGATGCGCGACGCGCTGCACGGCCGGCTGAAGCGGCCCACGCCACCGCCAGGCCCGGGTGACAAACGCATCGGCTGGCTGGCACGGCAACCCGCCCGGCTGTGGGGTGCGGGTATTGCGGCGAGCCTGCTCGTGGTGACGCTGGGGGCGGTGTGGGCTAATCGCAGCGCCGCTTCGCGCCCGGCGGC
>JACMKJ010000179.1 GCA_014380155.1 Rhizobacter sp.
CGGCCACGCCGGTGACGGCCAGCGACAGGTCGGCCGGTGAATGCGCCAGCGCGCCCTCGGCCATGGCCCGCGCCACCTCGGCGCTCACCGCACCGTGTTTGGTGATCAACACGGCAGGCACGCCCAGCAGTTCGGTCTTGGCGTCGTTGGAGTAGCTCACGATGCCGCGCTCGAACCAGTCGCTGGAGCCGGCGACCGAGGTGCACGCCGCGGCAATCAGCCCGCCGGTGCACGACTCGGCCGTGACGAGCAGCAGGCCCCGCTCGCGCAACATGTGCGCCAGCGTCTCGATCTGTGAATCCCAGCGCGACAAGGCATGCATCAGAACCACCTCCACAAGGCAATGACGAGCAGCGAGCACAAGGCAGCGACGTAGTCGTCGAACAAGATGCCAAAACCCTGCGCCCAACCCACAGGCTGGCCACGCCGGCCCTTGAACAGCGCGTCGGCCCAGGCCACGGGGCCGGGTTTGACGGCGTCGAAGAAGCGGAACAAGGCAAACGCCACCACCTGCCCCCACAGGCCCATCGGCATGGCGAGCCACAGCACGGCCCAGAAGGCGATGACTTCGTCCCACACGATGGCGCCGGGGTCGGCCGTGAACAGGTGGCGCGCGGTGACGGTGCAGGCCCACCAGCCGATCAAGCTTCCGACGACGAGCACGATGGCCCAGTGCAGGTCGCTCAGGTGCGGCTGCAGCACCACGAACGCGAGCCAGGCCCAGAGTGTGCCGACCGTGCCGGGGGCGATGGGCGAGAGCCCGCTGCCGAAGCCGAGCGCGATCACGTGCGCCGGGTGGCGGAACATGAAGCGCGCGCTGGGCTTGAGTGGCGCCACGCGCAGCGGTGGGTGCAGCGGTGTGTCCGGTGTCATGACTTGAAGTGGTCGAACGAGCCGAACGTGTGGGGCACAGCGCGGCCTTGCGCATCGACCAGCGTGAGTAAGCGCGAGTCGTTGATGCGCCCGATGCGGGTGGCCGTCACGCCACTGAGGCGCGCGGCGGCTTGCACCGCGTCGGCGAGTGCGGGCGGGGCTGTGAACAGCAGCTCGTAGTCGTCGCCACCCGCCAGCGTGCATTCGCGTTGCAGCGCGGTGGGCTGCGACGCGAGCACGGCGCTGCGCGGCACGGCATCGACCTCGACCGCGGCGCCCACGCCAGAGCGTTTGAGGATGTGCGCCAGGTCGCCCAGCAAGCCGTCGGAGACGTCGATCGCACTGCTGGCCACACTGCGCAAGGCCTGGCCCAACGCAACCCGCGGCTGCGGCAACTCCATCGCCACACGCACCTGCTCGAAGGCTTCGCCGCTCAGTGCCACGCTGCCGCGAAAACATTCCAGCGCCAGCCGCGCGTCGCCCACCTGGCCGCTCACATAAAGGTCATCGCCCGCGCGCGCACCCGAGCGCAACAAGGCCTGGCCGGGCGGCAGCTCGCCGAACACGGTGATGCAGATGTTGAGCGGGCCTTGTGTGGTGTCGCCGCCCACCAGCTCGCAGCCGTGTTCATCGGCCAGTGCGAAGAGGCCTTGTGCAAAGCCTTCGAGAAAGCTTTCTTCGGCGCGTGGCATCGCCAGCGCCAAGCTGAAGGCGACGGGGCGCGCTCCACACGCCGAGAGGTCGGAGAGGTTCACCGCCAACGCCTTGTGGCCCAGGCGCTGTGGCGACACGGTGGACAGAAAATGCCGGCCTTCGACCAGCATGTCGCTGCTGATGGCCAGCTGCATGCCGGGGGCCGGCTGCAAAAGCGCGCAGTCGTCGCCAATGCCGAGAGCGGCATGCCTCACCGGGCGGGTGAAGTACTTGCCAATGAGGTCGAATTCGCCGAGAGCTTCCATGTGGAGGCGGATTATCGGCGGCGCGCAGCGCGCAGTCTTCAGATGCCGCGCAGCAGGTTGGCCAGCTCGACTGCCGACTTCACGTCCATCTTCTCGAACACGCGGGCGCGGTGCACTTCGACCGTACGCACGCTGATGTTGAGCTGGTCGGCGATCAGCTTGTTGGCCAGGCCATCGATCACACACTGCATCACGTCGCGCTCGCGGTCGGTCAGCTCGGCCAGGCGGCGGCGCACACCTTGTTGATCACGTTGGCGCAGCAAGGTCTGGGCGCTGATCTCGAGCGCCTGCTCCACACGGTCGACCAGGGCGTTGTCGGAGAACGGCTTTTCGACGAAGTCGAAGGCGCCCCGCTTGACGGCCGCCACCGCGGTGGGCACGTCACCATGGCCGGTCAGAAAGATCACCGGCAACACGCCCAGCAGCTGGCGCTCGATCAAGCGGTCGAACAGCACCAGGCCGCTGGTGCCGGGCATGCGCACGTCAAGCAGCAGGCAGCTCGGCGCCACCGGCCAGGGCGCGGGGTTGCCGGCGCGGGGGGCGGCGAGCCGCGAGTCGAGCATGGCCTCGAAGGCTTCGGCGCTGGCAAAACCTTCTGACAGCAGGCGGCGCGAGCGCAGCAGCCAGGCCAGGGCGTCACGCACCACGTCTTCGTCGTCGACGAGGTAGACCATGGGCAGGCCCAACTGCAAGGTGGTGTGGGGGTTCATGGCAGGGCTTGCGGTGTTTCGCGCGGGAGTGTGGCTCCCGTGCTTGTATGCGATGCCGCCGCCGCAGGCAAGGTGAAGCGGAATTCGGCGCCCACCGGGCGCGCACTGCCGGCGGGGCCGGGCAGGTTTTGAAAGTCGAGCAGGCCGCCGTGTTGTTCGATCACCGTGCGGCACAGGCTCAGGCCCAGGCCCATGCCTTCGGGTCGGGTGGTGAAGAAGGGGGTGAACAGGCGCTGCGCCACCTCGGTCGGCACACCGCGGCCGTTGTCTATGACGGCAAAGGTGACCCAGCGTTCGTGGGTCTGGCGCACGCGGATGGTCAGCTCGCGCTTGGGCAAGGGCGTGGTGGTCTCCATCGCCTGGATGCCGTTGCGTGTGAGGTTGAGTAACACCTGTTCGAGCATGGTGCGGTCACACACCACCCGGGGCAGCGGTGTCGGCAGGTCCAGCTCGATGCGGGTGCCGCTCTTGCGCGCTTGCAGGCGGGCCAGCGGCAGCACCGAGTCGATCAGCTCGTCGACACGGATGGCCTCGCGCGCCTGTTCGCGGCGGCGCACGAAGTCGTGCACGCTCTTGATCACCCGGCCTGCACGTTCGGCCTGCTCGGCAATGCGCTGCGCGGCCTGGCGCAGCAGGTTGCGCGTCTCCGCAGAGTCGGCATCGCGCTCGTCGTTCATCAGGTTGAGCGAGCCGGTGGCGTAGCTCGCGATGGCGGCCAGCGGCTGGTTGAGCTCGTGGCTCAGCAGCGAGGCCATCTCGCCCACCGTCGCAAGGCGGGCGGTCGCCTGCAGTCGCTCTTGCTGCTGGCGCGAGAGTTCTTCGACGCTGCGCTGTGCGCTCACGTCGAGTGCGGTGCTCATCCAGCCAGTGTGCTGGCCGTGGCCATCGACCAGCGGGGCTTCGAAGATCATCACCGCGAAGCGCTCGCCGTTGCGCCGCATGAAGGTGGTTTCGTACCCTTCGCGGGGTGGTGGCGCACCGGTCAGTCGCACCTGCTGGCGGGCGGTGTATTCCTGCACCCGCTCGGGCGGCCAGTAGGGCGGTGTGGCCTGGCCGATCAACTCGGCAGCCGAGAAGCCCACCATGTTGCAAAACGCCGGGTTGACGTAGGTGATGCGGCCTTGCAGGTCGCGCGCGCGCAAGCCGGTGACGAGCGAGTCTTCCATCGCCCGGCGCGTGGCGAGTGCATCGGCCAGCGCGGTTTCGGCGAGGGCGCGGCGGCGCACGTCGCGCGCCAGCAGCCACACCACCACACCGAGCGCGAGCGATAGGCTCAGCACCAGCGCCACGGTCAGGTTGGGAATCAGCCGTGGGCTGCCGGTGCCGCTGTCCACCCGCAATTGCAGCGTGAGGCCAGGCAGGTCGAGCACGCGGTTGGCGCGGAAAACACCCAGCCCACGCGGCAGGCCGGCGCGTGCGAGGCGGGTGCCGTCGCCTTCGACGAACGAAAGTTCGTGCGCGCGAGTCACCTCGGGGGTGACCACTTCATTGAGCAGCTGCGCCAGCGAGAAGGTGGCCACGATGTAGCCGGTGGTTTCGCCTGCCACCTGCGCGGGCAGGCACACATCGACCACCTCTTGCCCCATGCCGCCGGTGAGGGGAACGAAGTAGCTGCGCGAATACGACGGGCTGCCCTGGCGGCGCGCGTTGGTGCAGGCCAGCTGCGCTTCGAACTCCATGCTGTCGCGCGGGATCTGCGTGAAGATCTGCGCGTGAAAGGGTGAGCTCACCGCCGATTCGACACGCATGCCGGCGTCGCGCCGCTCGATGCGCAGCAGCTCGCGGCGCGAGCGCAGGAGGTCGGACGCATCGGCGCGCCACTCCAGGATGGGCGGCGCATTCCAGGTCAGCGCCTGCAGGCTTTGCAGGTCGCGGCCGAGCGCTCGCCGGAGGTCGCCGATGGACACCGCCGCCGCAGCGTCGACCTGCTCTTGCGCGCGGTTGCTTTCGTAGTCGAGCGTCAACCACACGAGCAGCGACTGCGCCACCAGCAGCAGGCCCACCAGCGCACCCCACAGCAGTGCGCGCCGCCAGCGGCTGGGCCGGGGGGCGCTTGCAAGGGAGGGGGTGGTGGAGGCGGGCATCGGCGAGGGGTCATCGGCGAGGGGAAATGCCTGCCAGTATTGCGGAGGGCGCCCTTGGCGCGATACGCAATTACGCGCATCCCGCCGCGGTGCGCACTCCTACAATGCGGCCCCACCGACGCGCGGATTGCGCGGGTCACAAAACGAGACAACGCCATGAGCTCCTCAGAAGAAAAGCGCGCCGAGTTGCGCCGCGCCGCACTTGAGTACCACGAGTTCCCCACGCCAGGCAAAGTGGCCATCGCGGCGACCAAGCAGTTGGTCAACCAGCGCGATCTGGCGCTGGCGTATTCACCCGGCGTGGCGGCGGCTTGCGAAGAGATCGTGGCCGACCCGGCCAACGCGTTTCGCTACACCTCGCGCGGCAACCTGGTGGCCGTCATCACCAACGGCACGGCCGTGCTGGGACTGGGCGACATCGGCCCGCTGGCCGCCAAGCCGGTGATGGAAGGCAAGGCCGTTCTGTTCAAGAAGTTTGCCGGCATCGATGTGTTCGACATCGAGGTCAATGAGAAAAATCTCGACAAGCTGATCGACATGATCGCGGCACTCGAGCCCACCTTCGGCGGCATCAACCTCGAAGACATCAAGGCGCCCGAATGCTTCTACATCGAGCGCACGCTGCGCGAGCGGATGAAGATTCCGGTGTTCCACGACGATCAGCACGGCACCGCAATCATCGTTGGCGCGGCGGTACTAAACGGCTTGAGCGTCTTTGGTAAGGACATCAAGAA
>JACMKJ010000180.1 GCA_014380155.1 Rhizobacter sp.
CCGCCCGAATCCGGCGCGCGCACGATGTCGATGCCCGAGATGTTGGCGTACACCTCATGAGGCACGCTGACGCCCATCATTTCGGGGCGGAACTGGGCGTTGTCGCGGATCTGTTCGGCCGGCACGATGCCGGCCTTGATGATGTCCTGGTCGTGATAGACATCGTGGATGAAGCGGTTGAGTGCCGTGACCCGCTGGATCAAGCCCTTCTCCATCTCGGCCCACTCGGCGGCCGGTATCACACGGGGGATCAGGTCAAACGGGATCAGGCGCTCCGTGCCCGAGCCGTCTTCGTCTTTGGCGCCATACACGGCGAAGGTGATGCCCACACGGCGAAAGATCATCTCCGCTTCTTCACGGCGGGAATGCATCACGTCACTCGGCTGCTGAGCCAACCAACGGTCGTAGACACGGTAGTGTTCGCGCACCGTGTCGCTGGTGGCCTGCATCTCGTCGAAGCTGTTCTTCATCGGCACCTCATTTGCAAGTCTCCTGCGAGGCAGGGTAGCAAATTCCAGGCCACTTGCGCACCAAGAGCGGGCGCTCTGGGTGAAGATTCTCAAGAAGATTATTCGACGCTTGCACCGTGGCGCCAGTATCGCCGGCTGGTTTCTCGTTCGCACTCCCATTCCGAACCGTCCGCCCATCGCCAGGCGCCGCAGGCCGGGCTGGCCCACACCACCACACCGCGCTCGCGCAGACGCTCCAGCACCTCGGGCACCGGGTGACCGAAGCGGTTTCGGTAGCCCGCTTGAACCACGGCCATCTTCGGCGCCACGGCATCGAGAAATCCCGCCGTCGACGAGGTTCGGCTGCCGTGGTGCGGCACCAGCAGCAGGTCGCTGCGCAAGGCCTCGCCTTGCGTGGCCAGCAGCTCGGCCTCTTGCTGGCGCTCGATGTCGCCGGTCAACAAGGCCGAGCCCTGGGCGCTGCTCACCTTGACGACACACGACATGCCATTGGGCTTGATCGTGCGCTCGTAGTCGGTGGGCCGTGGGTGCAGTACCTCGAAATGAACGCCGTCCCACTGCCAGGACTGGCCCGCTTCGCAGCGGCGAGATTGCGAGGCTCGGGCGTGCAGAGGGTGCGCGGGTTCGAGCGAGCTGAGCAGCTCGGTCACCGGCATGCCCGCCAAGACAGCCACCGCGCCGCCCACGTGGTCGAGGTCACGGTGACTGAGCACCAGACGGTCGATGCGCATTTCGCCCCGCGCACGCAGCAAGGGCAGCAGCACACGCTGGCCAGCATCGGTGTCGCGCGAATACTGCGGGCCCGCGTCATAGAGCATCAGGTGCGAGCGTGTTCGCACCAGCACCGCCGTGCCCTGCCCCACGTCCACCGCCAGCAGCTCGAAGCGGCCCTCGGGCGGCAATCCGCGCACCGGCATCAGCAAAGGCATGAGCAGCGGCACGGCCAGCAGCCGCACCCGCCACGGCAACGGCAACACCATCAGCGCGGCTGCGCACAAGCCCGCAGCCTGGGCCCACAGCGGCGCCACCGGTGCGAGCCACACGGCCCCCGGCAGCCCCGCC
>JACMKJ010000181.1 GCA_014380155.1 Rhizobacter sp.
GCCCGCCCCGCCGCACCCGCCCGGCCCAGCATGCCGCTGGCCCCCATGCAGCGCCCTAACCCCGATGACGAAGTGAGCGACGACGTGGCCCGCCTGTCGATGAGCACGCTGTCGTTTCAAGACTATGTGCGCGAGCGCATGCTCAAGCGCCGCCAGGCTGCGATGAACCGGCAAGAGCCCGGCTTTGCCGAGTCGCGCCAAGACTTCGCTGACTCGCGCCAAGACCTCGAGCCCGACCTGCCCAGCGCGCTGGAGCAGCGCCTGGCTGCACGCAGCGCCCAACAGCAGCCGCCCAAGGCCGCCCCTCAGCTCGCCGTGGTGCAGCCGGCCGTTGCGCCGCGTGCTGCCGTGCGCGAGCCGCCGGTGCTGCGCGAAGAAGTGCGCGTGGCTCAAGCGCAAGCCGCCATGGCCCAGCCGATTCAGATGCCGGCTCCTGTGATGCAAGCCCCGGTGCAAGTGCCGTCGCTGGCCGACTCTTCCAGTGCTGTCAACCAGGCCGTGGCCCGCCGCGACCAGCAAGACATGATGAACGAGCTGCGCTCAATGAAGGGCTTGATCGAAGACCGCTTCGGTGCGCTCGCCTTCATGGAGAAGATGCAGCGCCACCCGGCGCAAGCCCATCTCATCCAGAAGCTGCTCGACTGCGGCTTCTCGCCGGCACTCACCCGCAAGCTGGTCGAGAGCCTGCCCACCGACGTGGGCGACGAGACCGCCTGGGCTGCCAACGTGCTGGAGCGCAACCTGCTCACCGGCGAAGCCGAAGCCGCGCTCGAAGACCAGGGCGGTGTGTTTGCCCTGATCGGCTCCACCGGCGTCGGCAAGACCACCAGTGCCGCCAAGATTGCTGCTGCCTTTGCTGCCAAGCATGGTGCCAACCACCTCGGCCTGATCACGCTCGACGCGTATCGCGTCGGTGCCCACGAGCAGCTGCGCGCCTATGGCCGCATCCTTGGTGTGCCGGTGCACACCGCGCACGACCGCGCCTCGCTCGAAGACCTGCTGGAACTGCTGGCCTCCAAGAAGATGGTGTTGATCGACACCGCCGGCATGGCGCAGCGCGACACCCGCACCCGCGAGCTGCTCGAAATGCTCGGCCACCGCTCGATTCAAAAGCTGCTCGTCATCAACGCCGCCGCACAAGGCGAGACGATCGAAGACGTGATGATTTCGTACCACGCCGCGGCCTGCAAAGGCATCGTGCTCTCGAAGATGGACGAAGCCGTCAAGCTCGCTCCCGCGCTCGACGCGCTGATCCGCCACAAGCTCAAGGTGGTGGGTGTCGCCAACGGCCAGCGTGTGCCCGAAGACTGGCACCGCCTGTCGGCCCATGCCCTGGTGCACCGCGCCCTGCGTGCCAACGTGAACCCGGCCTACCGCGTGGCAGCCGACGACGTGAACCTGATCTTCACGGCGCGTCAGCAAGCGCAGCGCGCTCGCCCGCCGCTTCACGCCTGATCCGCACGCTTCATTGAGACAGCGCCTGAACTCCCTACGTGCCAGACCCACACAAGAGCCCCATGCACGACGCACTTGATTCATCGTTCCCGGCCGACCAGGCCTACGGCCTGCGCCAGATGTTTGCCCACAACCGTGTGCGCTTCGTGCCGGTGGTGGCCAACCCGCACGTGGCCTTTGGCGGCGTGATGCTGGAGCGTCTGTGCACCGCCTTCGGTGAGCAAGGTGCCCACGTGCTGGTGATCGACGCCGGCGAGCGCTCGCCGGCGCCCCAGGAAATGGCGGCACTCGAACTGAGCGAATGCATTGAGACGCTGTCGCCGCAAGTTTCTTACCTCGCCGCACGCGGCCTGCCGGTGCGTTATGTCGACGCACAGGGTTCCACCGCCAGCTTCCTGCAAGCCGCCGCCGACGCTGCGCCGCAGGCTGACGTGGTGATCGTGCACGCCACCGAATCCGACCTCTGCCGCCTCTTCGTGCGCAGCGAAGCGCGCCCGCTGCTGCTGGCCGACGACCGCCCCTCCAGCGTGACCCACGCCTATGCCGCGATGAAGCTGCTCAACCAGCGCGCCGGCCTGGTGGTGTTCGACCTGCTGCTGTGCGTCACGCCCAGCTCGCCGCGCGCCGAACGCATTGCCATGCAGCTGGCCACCTGCGCCGATGATTTTTTGGGAGCGGTGCTGCGCGACTGGCTGCAGATCGACCCCGCATCCGACGCGCGCGAAGCGCCCACCAGCGCCCTGCGCCGCTGGGCTCGCGACGTGCTCCTGCAAACCCCGGGCGGCTACCTGCCGGCCGTGGGCCTGTACGGCACGCAAGCCTCACAACAACAAGCCTTGAATTGACCTCTCGGAGCCGACACATGTACACCGCCAAAGGCCAACTCGACGTCAACTCGATGCTCAAGCAGTACAGCCCTCTGGTGCGCCGCCTGGCCCACCAGATGATTGCCAAGCTGCCCGCCAACGTGGAGCTCGACGACTTGATCCAGGTCGGCATGATCGGGCTCACCGACGCACTCAGCCGCTTCGACGCGGCGCAGGGCGTGCAGTTCGAGACCTTCGCCACTCAGCGCATCCGCGGCGCCATGCTTGACGAGCTGCGCGGCAACGACTACCTCTCGCGCGGCGTGCGCAAGCAGCAGCGCAGCATCGAGAGCGCGGTGCACAAGCTGGAGCAAAAGCTCGGCCGTGCGCCCGCCGAGAGCGAGATTGCCCGCGAGATGGGCGTGACGCTGGTCGAATACCAGGAGCTGCTCGGCAAGGTGCGCGGCACCCAGCTCGTGTACCTCGAAGACATGTCGGGCGACGAAGGCGACAACGACTATCTCGACCGCCACGTGGCCGACGAAGGCTTCAACCCGCTGGCGCAGCTGCAAGACCAGCGCATGCGCGAAGCCTTGGTCGAAGGCATCAAGAACCTGCCCGAACGCGAGCAGTACGTGATGAGCATGTACTACGAGCACGACATGAATCTCAAGGAGATTGCTGCCGTGTTGAAAGTCACCGAATCGCGTGTGTGCCAATTGCACAGCCAGTCGATCGCGCGTTTGCGCGTCAAACTGCGCGAGTGGTAATTCATCGGGGCCAATATGTTTCAGGTTTTCAAATCCAACCGCAGCAGTTCACCCCCGGCGGCTGAGCCGGTGGTGGCTGCGCAGCCCGATCTGCGCGCGGCCGTGCAATCGATCGGCAAGCAGGCCTCGACCATGGGCCGCGAAGTGGCCGAAGTGCGTGGTCAGCTCGACGACACCACCAAGGGCGCGGCCCGCCAAGCGCAAGCCGTGGCCGCGCTGGCCGAGCAGCTGAAAAGCATCACCAACGCGCAAGACGACATCAGCGGCGTGACGGCCAGCAGCATGGGCGCCGTCGCGCGTGCGCGCCAGGCGGTCGAAGGCATTGGCAGCGGGGTCTCGGGCATCGTCGACACCTTGCGCAACGTGTCCGACGCCGCACGCCAGATCACCCAGATTGCCTTGCAGACCCGGTTGGTGGCGTTCAACGCCTCGGTCGAGGCCAAACGTGCCGGCGACGCCGGCCGTGGCTTCGGGGTGGTGGCCGATGCGGTCAAGGACCTGGCTGGCAAGGTCGAGAGTTCGTCCAAGGCCATCATGAGCACCGTGGGCGAGCTCGATGTGCGCATCGAGGCGCTGTCCAAAGAAATTCAATCCAGACCCAACCAGGTGGAGCAGGGCGCTTTTCAGCGCGCGCTGGCCGAGCTGGAGAGAGGTGTGTCGAGCATCACCGCCGCGGCGCAACAAAGCCGCAGCATCTGCGACGGCCTGAATGGCCAGATGTCGGCCATTGAAGGCGAGATGCACCAGGCCAGCCGCTCGCTCGACTCGGCGCTCACGCGCAGCGAATCGTTCTTGAAGGTCTCCGAGCACCTGATCGAGTTGGTGGCCGAGTGCGGCATCGAGACCGAAGACACCCCTTTCATCCTGGCGGCCAAGGAAGCGGCAGGGCAGATCTCCAAGCTGCTCGAAGACGCCTTGCGCACCGGCACCATTTCCCAGGCCGACCTGTTTGACGAACACTACAAGCCTGTACACGGCACCAACCCGGCGCAAGTCACCACCCGCTTCGTGGAGCTGGCCGACCGCCTGTTCCCGCAGGTGCAGGAGCGTGTGCTTGGCAGCAACCCGAAGATCGTGTTCTGCATCTCGGTCGACCGCAATGGCTACGTGGCCACCCACAACAAGATGTATTGCAACCCGCAACGCGGTGATGTGGCCTGGGACTCGGCCAACAGCCGCTACCGCCGCATCTTCAATGACCGCACCGGCCTCGCGTCGGCGCGCAACCAGCGTCCCTTCCTGCTGCAGACCTACCGCCGCGACATGGGCGGTGGCAAGTTCGTGCTGCTCAAGGAAGCCGCGGCACCGATCACGGTGAATGGCAAGCACTGGGGTGGGTTGCGGCTGGCCTTCAATTTCTAAGCGCCTGATGTGGCCCTTGCCTGCTCTGCTGGTCTGGGCGCTTTGTTGGGGCGTGTTCTTCGGCCTGCAAGCACTCGATGCACGTGACTGGGCGGCCCTTCTGCTCGCCACCGCCATCGGTGGTGTGCTGAGCTTGGTCAGCGTGCGCCGCTGGCGCCGGGTTTTCATCTCATTGGGCTTCCCGCTGTCGGTGCTGGCCTCCGGTCTCGCCGGCGCCGTGCCCGCCTGGGGTTGGCTGTTGCCGTTGCTGGCCTTGCTGACCATGTACCCGCTGCATGCCTGGCGTGATGCGCCGATGTTCCCCACACCCTCGGGCGCCCTCAAAGGGCTGTCGCGCTTGGTCTGGCTCGACGGCGAGTCGCCGCGTGTGGTCGATGCCGGGTGCGGCATGGGCGACGCCTTGCGCGAGTTGCACATCCAGTACCCACAGGCCCGTCTCGAAGGCCTGGAGTGGAGCTGGCCGCTGCGTGTGGCCTGTGCGCTGCGCTGCCGTTGGCTGCGTGTGCCGGCGCGTGTGAGGCGTGCCGACATCTGGGTGGCCGACTGGACGCCCTATGCCCTGGTCTACCTCTTTCAGCGCCCCGAGAGCATGCCGCGTGCGGTGCGCAAGGCGCAGCGTGAGCTGCGTTGTGGCGCCTGGATGGCGAGCCTGGAATTCGAGGCTGCCGACCTGCAGCCCACCGCCGTGCACCACTGTGCCGACGGGCGGCCACTCTGGCTTTATCAGGCGCCGTTCAAGGTGCGCGCTGCGGTCTAGTAGCCGTCATTCGAACGTCGGCGCGTCGGTCGGCAGGCTGGATTCCCGCTTGAGCTGGAATGACGGAAGAGAAGCGCAGCGTGATGCCGAAACCTCGCCCGTCCAGCCCCTCGCTCACCTCCAGCGTCGCGGCGTGCAGCTTGGCGATGCGCGCCACCAGCGACAAGCCGATGCCGCTGCCGCGCCCCGGCGTGCCGGGCACGCGGTAGAAACGATCGAAGATGCGCTCGTGTTCAGCCACAGGCACACCCGGGCCGTCGTCGCGCACGCTCAGCACCACGGCCGAGCCGGTCTGCTCACGGCACACCACCTCGATGCGTGCGCCGGCGCCGGCGTAACGCAGCGCGTTGTCGAGCAGGTTACGCAATAGCATGCCCACGGCGTCGACATCCACGCGCGCGTTGCAGGGCTCGGCACGCAGTTGCACCCGCTGGCCGGCGGTTTGTGCGGAGTTGTCGTAGTCGCGCACCACCAGCGACACGATCTCGTGCAAGGCGACCGTGGGCTGCGTGTGGGGCGAGGCGACCGCGTCGAGCCGCGCCAGGTCGAGCAGTTGCTCGGTCAGGCGTGCGCTGCGCTCGATGCCGCAGATCAGCGGCGCAAGCGAGTGGTGGCTTTCTTCGAGCGTGGTCGCCGATCGCACCAGCTGTGCCTGCGCCATCAACACGGCCAGTGGTGTGCGCAGCTCGTGCGCGGCATCGGCGAGAAAACGGCGCTCGCCTTGCAGCGCCGACTCCAGCCGCAGCAGCAGGGCGTTGAAGGCTTCGACCAGAGGTTTGACTTCGGTGGGCAGGTCATCGGCCGGCAGCGGGCTCATGTCGAGCGGCGAGCGGTCGCGCAGGGCGGTTTGTGCCGCTTGCACCGGCGCGATCGACCAGCAGATGATGAACCAGGTGACCACCCCCAGCAGGGCCATCAACAGCAACACCGTGCCCACGCTGGTGCCCAGCCACAGGTGCAGCAGGCTGAGCAGCTGCGGTTGCGACTTGCCGATCTGCACCTGGATCTGGCCGCTGGCGTCGCTGAGCGTGTAGATGCGCCAGTCGACGCCATCGATGGTGACCATGTGGAAGGCTTCGGGCTTGTCGAAGCTGAGCGGCACCCAGGGCGTGAGCGGCGATCCGGTGGAGCGCAGCACCGAGCGGCCGTTGCGCAGCCACACCTGGTAGCTCATCAGCACCGGCTGCACGTTGGTCTGCGTCGGCAAGCTGTAGGCCGGCTCGCTCGACCCGGCGGGCAGCACCTCGGGCATCGACAACAGCACCTGCTGCCCCACCGCCTGCATCGACGCGTCCCAGCGGCCGGTGTGCTGGTTCGACATCAGCATGGCCTGGCAGCCGAACCAGGTGAGCGAAAAACCCAGCACCGCGAGGTTGATGGCGATCACCAGGCGAACGCGCAGCGAGCGGGCGCGAATGAGTTTCATGGCCGGGCCTCGCCCAATCTGTAGCCGTGGCCGTGCACGGTGGTGATGAGGTCGTCGCCGAGTTTTCTGCGCAACTGGTGCACATAGACGGCGACGGTGTTGCTCTCGATGGCGCTCTCGCCGCCGTAGACCGCTTCTTCGAGCTGCGGGCGGGTGACGACACGCCCGTTGCGCTCCATCAGCGCCAGCAGGGTGCGGTACTCGTGCAGGCTCAGCGACACCGGCACCTCGTCGCGTGTCACGCGGCGGGTGGCCGGGTCGAGCCGGATGCTGCGTGCCTCCAGCACCGGCGACACACGCCCCTGCGCGCGGCGCAGCAGGGCGCGCAGCCGGGCCGCCAGCTCGTCGGGCTGGAAGGGCTTGACGAGGTAGTCGTCGGCGCCGGCGTCGAGGCCGGCGATGCGGTCACTCAACTGGTCGCGCGCGGTGAGGATGATCACCGGCGTGGTGTCGTAACGGTCGCGCACGCCCTTCAGCACGGACAGGCCCGAACCGCCTGGCAGACCTAGGTCAAGCAGCACGGCCACATAGGCGTGGTCGCTCAAGGCCAGGCGTGCGGCCGGCGCGTCGGCCGCATGGTCGACGCGATAACCCGCGCGCGTGAGCCCGGTGGCCAGGGCCTGGGCCAGCATGGTGTCGTCTTCGACCAGGAGCAGTTGCATGACCGTGAGTGTGCCTCGGTCGCATTAATAACTTTTTAACGCCGCGTGCGCAGCATCGGGGCTGTGTGTGAATTGCCCGGAGTTGCCATGAACGTGTTGAGCCCCGCCCACCCGACCCGCCCGACGCTCCTGAGCGAGCGCGACGCAGCGACCTTCTTCAGAGAGTGTTTCATCGATGAGTTGGCGCGTGCGGCTTGGCGCGACCCGGTGCAGTACCGGCGCGAGCTGCTGGCCGACAGCCCGCGCCTGCGCGGTGTGCTCGATGAAGCAGCCCGAACTGTCGGCTGGAGCCGCGCGCTGCCCGAAGGGCATGCGCGTGGCATGGCGCTCAGCGTTACCGGCGGTGTGGTGGCGGCGCATGTGGCGGAAATCTCGCAAGGCGACGACTGGGCCCCGCGTGTGCACCGGACCGTGACGGTGGTCGAGAGCGGTGATGGCGAGCCGAGCCTGGCGCAGGCCGATGCGTCGTCGGCGGGTGCCGCAGCGGCCTTGGCCAACGCCCTGGCGGCGCTGCATGCCCGCCTCAACCTGCAAGGAGCGCAGACATGACGGCCCCCAAGGTGTTTTCATTTGCCACCATGATGGTGAGGGCACAGCGCCGCCATGCAGCGCGTCTGGCGGCCCAGGAATCGCCGGCATCTCAGCCGCAGCGCAGAGACCTGGCCTTGCGCTCACCGATGCACGACGTGGGCTCCTTCATTCAGCGCATCACGCTGACCAAAGGCAAGCACGCCTGAGGCGGTGTCGGTGAAATACCATCGCCCGAGCTTGCGCTGACAGGAACCCTGCATGAACCTTCGTATTCAATGCCAATGTGGCGCGCTGCACGGCGAGGTCAGCCACACTGAGCGGGCGCTGCGAGGTGTTTGTTATTGCAAGGACTGCCGCGCCTACTCGCACCACCTCGGCCAGGCAGCGGTGGCGCACGATTCCCTCGGTGGCGTCGAGTTCGTGGCCACGCAGGCCCAGCATGTGACCCTGACAGCGGGCACGCAGCACCTTGCATGCCTGTCTTTGTCTGAGAAGGGGCTGTTGCGCTGGTATGCCAGGTGCTGCAACACGCCCATCGGCAACACCACGAGAAACTGGAAGTTCGCTTATGTGGGGCTGCTCCATACCTGCTTGACGGCTGACCCGGCTTCTTATGAACGTGACTTTCCGCGGGTTCAGATGCGTGTGAACACAGGCGGCGCCAGAGAGACGCCACCCGCCATGACCTTCAGCACCATCGCCGCGTTGTTGGGCTTTGTGCCCCGCGTCATGTTGAGCGGAGTGAATGGCGCGTACCGGCAGACGCCATTCTTCAACGCGCCAGCAGGTACGCCGCGTGTTGAAGCCATCGTGCTGACAAAGCCCGAGAGGGATCGTGCCCGCGCTGCCGCATCTCACGCATGACGCCGTCAGTCGCCCTTGCAGCCATACTTCGCAACCCGATCCCGTATCACCTCCCGGCCCATCTCATGAGACTTTCAGTGCATCGCCCCAAGCTGTCGTTGGCCGCCGTGGTGTGGCTGTGTGCGCTCTCCGCGAACGGCGCCGAGCTGTACAAATGGGTCGATGAGAAGGGCCGGACGCACTACTCGCAGCGAAATGAATCAAGCGGGAAGACAAAAGCCGAGCAGCTGAAAATCTCGGCGCCAGGGCCTTCAGCATCCACTCCTGTCTCGGGCGGCCCGCGCAGCTCTGAGCAAGAGAAACCCACCAAGCCCGCCGTGGCACAGAACTCTGGCGACACGAGGCCCGCAGTTTCACCAGCGGCACCGGGTTCGCGCAACGACGCTGTTGAAACCGACGCGTCAAAGTGCAAGCTGGCTCGCGCCGTGCTCAGTGGCGCCGTCCAGCACGGAAACGGCGCGCCAACTGACGCCTACGACCGGCAGGTCGCACAAAGTGATGTCCGGGCGTTCTGCGGCCGGTGATCTGCGTGCAGGCTCGTGCGGGTCGCCTCGAGAGAGGTCCTGTAAGTTCAGGCCGCAAGGCCGTGCCGCATTTCAAACAATGAATGGCACGAAGCGCTTGCTCGATTTCATGTATTCGGCATAAGCCGAACCAAAGTGCTGCAGGCACTCGGCCTCGTCGCGCAGCGCGGTGATGAACAGCGCCACGCTCGCCACACTCACCAGCGCGGTGCTCGCGACCGCGATGTCTTTCAGCCAGGCACCCCAGGCCAAATAGAGCAGGGCGGCATACATCGGGTGGCGGATGTAGCGAAAGAGTCCGCTGGTCACGAGCTGTGAGGTTTTTTCGAAGGCAAACAACTCGGCGTCTTGCCGCTCGCTGCCGGGCCGGCCGATCTTCTTCAGCAACTGCACCGCGTGCACCGCCAGGCCGATGGAGCTGGCGAGCAGCAGCCACGAAACGATCTGCCGCGGCGAAAACGGGTCGACCGTCCACATGGGGAAGTTGCGCAGCACCAGCGCCAGCATGCATTCCCAGGCGATGAAGCGGTAGAAGCCATGTGAGCGCGGGTTGAGCAGCGCGCGCCGCGAGACCCAGGCGAAGAAGGCTGTGCCCGCGCAGAAGATCAGCAGTTCGGTCATGGCAGAAAAAATGCCCCCAAAGAGAAGCGGCCCTTGAAAGGGCCGCAGTGTCTCATTCGCCGCGCGCGGCGGCCGGGTGGGGCTCAGGCCTGGATCACACCACCACGCATGGCGCGCTCTGCACCGGCGGTGGAGTAGACCGACGCGGCGCGGTCGCGCGGCATAAGCACGTCGATCGCGCGGTCAAGTGCGGCCGTGGCGCGGGCCAGCGACTCGCGTTGCGAGGCCACC
>JACMKJ010000182.1 GCA_014380155.1 Rhizobacter sp.
CTCATCGGCAGCAGCGCCCCTTCGCTCAAGATGCGCAGCTCAGGCGGGTACGGCGGCATGGTGACGAAACGCTGCGCACGATCGCGCATCAGGTAACCACCGAATGACTTGAACTTCGGCTCGATCTGCACATAGACGATGCGGCCCACGTCAGCGCGCAGCTTGAAGCTGTGGGTCTGGGTGTGGTCGCGCTCCGACGGCACCGGCGTGAGCACGAGTTGGGTCGACACGGCGAGCAGCTTGTCGGTGATCTCCTTGGGGTCGGACCAGGGATAGGGCTCTTCGCCCTGCTCTTCCGGCTTCTGGCTCGGGTTCTTCAACGGCAGCACCCAGGCCGACACGTTCTTGGCCAGCTCTCGCTCGTGAACCAGCTGCGAGGTGTTGATGACCAACACATGCTCGGGCTCGAAACGTTCGTTGGTCACCACCAGCGCGTTCACGTCGTTGATGCCCAGGCCGTATTGGCCCGGCACGGTGATGCTTTGGCTGAGCTTGTGCCCGCTGCCCTTGCCGCCCAGTTGCGCCACCACGCCTTTGTCGACGGCCATCGTCAACTGCGTGGCTTCTTTCGGCACGGCGAGCTGCGCGGAGTGCACATAGGCGTTGAGCTTGAGCTTGTCGTAGGAGATGGTGAAGGCGGTGGTTTCACGGCCCACCCCCAGCACACCTTCGGCCTGGTCGGCCAGGCGCAGCTCGATGCGTTTTTCCAGCTCGGGCGGGCTGACCGGGTGGCTGAAGTTCAGTTCGAACACACCTTTCTTGACGGCCGGGTTCACCGGGTCCTGGTAGAACTCGGCCTTGCGGACCTTGGCCGCGAAGGGCGCGCTGCTGAACGCGAAGTCATAGGTCGCCAGGCGCATCTGCGGCGCAAACAGCTCACGCGCCATCGTGGCCTTGAAGTCCACACCCACGGGCCAATCGCTCTTGGGCTCAAAGGCGAGGCGGCGATCGTCCAGCCATTTCCAGCTGCCCGCCACGGGCGGCGTGACACTGATGCCCGCTTCGACCGCTTTGCCCACCGCCGACAGTGGCGCCACCGATTCGTTGAAGCTGACCACCACGCCTTGCGGCAAACCGCCGTTGGCAAAGTCGGTGATCGCGGGGCCGTTCACGGCCAGGCTCACTTCAACCGGCTTGGGGCGGGCCTTCCACCAGGCGTGACCGTGATAGCCAGCCACCCCCACGGCGACCACACCCGCCGCCAAAGCGGCGCTTAGCCGCGGGTGGCGCTTCAGTGCCGCGCCACTGGCGCTCGTCACCTGCCGGGTTCGTTGAGTGCTCCAGCGCAACCAGGGCGGCGCGTTCCACACGCCCAGCACCTGGCCCAGCAACGCGCTCACGTTGCCCCAAACGAGCTTGATCGCTCCCATGACTGCTCCCTGATGTTGTGTCGGAAATCAACGGCCCATGCCACGTCAATCCGGGCGCGATCTTGCCGGACAAGAAAGCAGGGATCGGGAAGGCTCGGTGAAGCCGGTGTGAAGTGAGCTGCGCGCCGTGTCGGGCGGGGCGTTCAGGAATCTTGGCTCTTGGGCTCGCGGGGTTTGCCGGTGCCTTTGGCGGGTTTTTTCTCCGCGCCCTCGACTGCGGGCTCGGCGACCGCGGGTTTGACCTCACCCTTGGGCTCGACGGACTTGGGCTCGCCCTTGGCGGCGACCGCTTGCGGCGGCACGGCTTCGATCTTGTTCTCGCGCATGTAGTCGTTCATGTCGCGCCAGCCGGCAAACACCGAGGCCTTGTCGGCCTTGCGGTTGAGCGAATAACAGTCTTCGATGGCACGGCCGGCGTGGCGGCAGGCGCCACCGATGGCCTTGCCTTCAGCTTCCTTGGCGGCGGCGAGTTTTTCAGCCGACTCGCCGAACAGGTCGCAGCCCGACAGCGCGGTGGCGGCCAGCAGGATGGAGATGAGGGCGGTGTGTCGCATGACGGGCAGGGCGGAGTTCTGAGTTCATTCTCCGCAAACCCGGCTCGCCGGTGGCGCGCAAAAGCGGGGTGTTCCCCCCGCTTTTTGGGCGACTTCAGGCCATGGCCAGCAGGCGCGCCACACGCTCCTCGGTCGACGGGTGGGTCGAGAAAAGGCCGCGCAGGCCGCCCGCCGACAGCGGGTTCATGATCATCATCTGCGCCGTTTCGGGGTGGCGCTCGGCGGCTTCCATCGGCAGGCCTTGCGCTGCGCGGTGGATCTTTTGCAGGGCGCTGGCGAGCGCCTGCGGGTCGCCGGAGATTTCGGCACCGCCACGGTCGGCCTCGAACTCGCGTGCGCGGCTGATGGCCATCTGGATCAGGCTGGCGGCCAACGGCGCCAGGATCATCACCAGCAAACCGACGATGGGGTTGTGCGAGCGGCCGCTGCTGTCGCGCCCACCGAAGAACATGGCGAAGTTGGCCAGCATCGAGATCGCACCGGCCATGGTGGCGCTCACGGTGCTGATCAGGATGTCTCGGTGTTTCACGTGCGCCAGCTCGTGCGCCATCACGCCGCGCAACTCGCGCTCACTCAACACCCGCAAGATGCCGGTGGTGGCGGCCACTGCCGCGTTTTCGGGGTTGCGGCCGGTGGCAAAGGCGTTGGGCGCGTCTTCGTTGATCAGGTAGACACGCGGCATCGGCAGCTGGGCGCGCTGTGCCAGCTCTTGCACCATTCGGTAGAACTGTGGCGCGCTGGTCTCGTCGACCTCTTGCGCGTTGTACATCTTGAGCACGAGCTTGTCGGAGAACCAGTAGCTGAAGAAGTTCATGCCCACGGCCACCGCGAGCGCGATCATCATGCCGGAGCGCCCACCGATGAAGGCGCCAATGGCCATGAACAGCGCCGTGATGGCAGCCATCAGAACAGCGGTCTTCAACAGATTGAACATGGAAACAGCTCCTTGAGTGCTTGAGCCGCATCAGATGCGGCCGGGCCGCTGGAGTTCAACGGCCGAATGTCTGACCCGGCTGCAGCGGATTGCTTTGGAGAAACTGCCGCGCTGGCTGGCGCTTGCCGCCGGGGCGCTGCAGGTCGGTGATCTTCAATGCGGCCTCACCACAGGCGACGGTCACTCCTTCGTCAGTGACCGCCAACACCGTCCCAGGTTCGCCTGTTGCCGGCACCACCTGGGCGCGCCAGAGTTTGATGGCCTCGCCGTCGAGTTGCGCCGTGGCGCCGGGGAAGGGGTCGAAAGCGCGGATGCGGCGCTCGATGTTGGTGGCGGGCAATGACCAATCAACCGAGGCCTCGCCCTTGTCGATCTTGTGCGCGTAGTTCACACCCTCGGCAGGCTGTGGTGTGCGCTTCAGGCCCCCACAAGCAGCAAGTTCCAGCGCTTCGACAATCAGGCGACCACCGAGGTCGGCCAAGCGATCGTGAAGGCTGCCTGTGCTGTCGTTGGTCCCAATAGCCACGGCTTCAACCAGCAGCATGTCGCCGGTGTCCAGGCCGGCATCCATCTGCATGATGGTGATGCCAGTGCGCGCATCGCCGGCCTCGATCGCGCGGTGAATGGGAGCGGCGCCCCGCCAACGGGGCAACAGCGAGGCGTGGATGTTGAGGCAACCGCGCGGTGGCAAGTCGAGCACCCATTGCGGCAGGATCAGGCCGTAGGCGGCGACCACCATCACGTCAATATGAGCGGCCTGCAGCGCCTCACGAGCCTGGGCCGCGTCGGCGGGGTACTTTCCGTCCAGGCGCAGGCTGCGCGGTTGTGCCACCGCGATGCCGTGGGTTTGTGCAAACGCCTTCACGGGCGACGGGTTCAGTTTCAATCCGCGCCCCGCCGGGCGGTCGGGCTGGGTCAGCACCAGGGCGATGTCGAAGCCTGCGGCATGCAGCCGGGCCAGAGCAGCTTCGGCGAACTCGGGCGTGCCGGCGAAGGCCAGTCTCATGGACGTTGCTCGTCGCGGCTTTTCTTCAGCATCTTGACCTTGATGCGGTCGCGCTTGAGCGAGCTCAGGTACTCGACAAACACCTTGCCCATCAGGTGATCCATCTCGTGCTGCACACAAACCGAGAGCAGCCCATCGGCCTCGAATTCGTAACTTTCGCCAGCGCGGTTGAGCGAGCGCACCGTGACGCGTGCATGCCGCGGAACCTTGTCATAGATGGTGGGCACCGACAGACAACCTTCGTCACCCAGAACCATGTCCGCGCTTTTGGCGACCAGTTCGGGGTTGATAAGCACATGGGGGTCGTCGCGCGAGTCCGAGGTATCGATCACGATCAAGCGCTCGTGCACGTCGACCTGGGTGGCCGCGAGGCCCACGCCGTCGGCAGCGTACATGGTCTCGAGCATGTCATCGACCAGTTGGCGGATGCGCTCGTCGACGTGGGCCACCGACTTGGCGACGGTGTGCAGGCGGGGGTCGGGGTAACGAAGGATGGTGAGCTTGGACATGGAAATCAGGAATGAAGCGCCTGTGGGCGGCGCGCAACGCCGGCCGCCGTGACGGGCAACACAACAAAGGTATCGGCGGGTGACTTTCGTTGCGATATCAAGGGTTTAGAGGCAGAATCTGCGAAACTGAATGAAGATTTTCGCCGAACTGCGAGCAGCCTGCTGCAGCCGGC
>JACMKJ010000183.1 GCA_014380155.1 Rhizobacter sp.
GGAGCTGCTGATCCGCCTGGCGCGCGCGGGGGCGGGCATTGCGGCGGTCACTGACCACTTTGCCGAGCCCTATGTGCAAAGCGGCGAGCTGATGCCTTTGCTGGTGGACTGGACCCTGCCCAGCACGCCGGCCTGGGCGGTGCTCCCGGGGCGGCGGCTGATGCCGGCGCGCACGCGGGTGTTTCTGGACGCGCTGCAGGCCGAGTTCGCCGGCCCGCGCTGCCAGGCGGCGCAGGCGCACGAAAAGAGCCTGCGGCAGGAGCGGATCCGGGGCCTGCATGGCAGCACAGCGGGCTGACCCGCCGCAAGACGCGGGGCTGTCCTACAGCGCGTGCATCCGCATGGTCCTAGTCTTGGGGCTCACCTGACCTCGAAGGAGAACTCCCCATGGTTCGCGCACTGACCCTCTTTGTTGTTCTCGTCATGATCGGCCTGTTTGCGCTGATCAACTGGCCGGCTTTCACCGCGCTGACCCCGATCTCGCTGGTGTTCACCACGGTGCAGGCACCGCTCGGTTTGATCATGCTGGGGCTGGCGTTTTTCTTGAGCCTGCTGTTCACCATGTGGGCGATTTCGCTGCAGGCCGGCACGCTCAAGGAAACCCGACGCCATACCAAGGAATTGCAAGCCCAGCGTGAGCTGGCCGACACCGCCGAGGCCTCGCGCTTCACCGAGCTGCGTGCCTTCCTGACGACCGAGCTGGCCCGAGTGGCGCAAGCCAGCACCGACGGCCATGCCGAGCTGCTCAAGCGCATGAACCACATGGAAGGTGCGATGCGCCTGACGCTGGAAGAAAACAGCAACGTGGTGGCTGCGACCATCGGCGAGCTCGAAGATCGCCTGGAGCGAGGCGATCTGCCGCCGCCCGAATTGACGACCCGGGGCGACGGCATTCCGCCCTTGCGACGCTGAGCTGCGCTTACTTGCCCTCGCTCGCGTCGGCCGCCATGGGCAGCACCGGCGTGGCCGACTGCTCGTGGTGGCGCCGCTTGAGGTGGCGTGATACCCACTGCTCCACGTCGTCGACGTAGGTGAACACGACCGGGATCACCAGCAGGCTCAGGAAGGTCGAGGTGATCAAGCCCCCGATCACCACGATGGCCATCGGTGAACGGAAGCTCGGGTCGACGCCCAGGCCGATGGCGATGGGCATCATGCCGGCGCCCATCGCGATGGTGGTCATGACGATCGGGCGGGCGCGTTTGTGGCAGGCGTCGAGCAGGGCGTCCCAGCGGTTCAGCCCGTGGTCACGCCGTGCCAGGATCACGTAGTCGATCAGCAGGATGGAGTTCTTGGTTGCAATGCCCATCAGCATGATCAGGCCGATCATCGAGGGCATCGACACGGCAGTCCCTGTGAGAAAGAGCGCCAGGAAGGCGCCGGGGATCGACAGCACCAGCGCGACCAGGATGGTCACCGGCTGCACAAAATCCTTGAACAACAGCACCAGCACGATGTAAATGCACAGCACGCCGGTCAACATGGCCAGGCCGAAGCTCGCGAACAGATCGGCCATGGCCTCGGCGTCACCCACCGAGGTCTGGATCACGCCGGGCGGCAGGTTCTTCAGGCTCGGCAGCGCCAGCGCCGCGGCCTCCACCTCGCCCAACGGCTGCTGGTTGAGTTCGATCTCGAAGTTGATGTTGCGCAGCCGGTCGTAGCGCGCGATCTCGGCCGGGCCGCTGGCGATCTCGAGCGTGGCCACGTTGGACAAAGGCACCGGCCCGCGCGCGCCGGGTACCGGCAAGCGTGACAGCACGTCGATGTCTTGCCGCCCGTTGTCGGCCAGCTTCACCACCACTGGCACTTGGCGCTGGCTCAGGTTCATCTTGGCCAGGCCTTGGTCGTAGTCGCCGGCGGTGGCGATGCGCAGGGTGTCTGCGATGGCGGCCGAGGTGACGCCCAGGTCGGCGGCGCGCGCAAAGTCGGGCCGCACGATCAGCTCGGGGCGCACCAAGCTCGCGGTGGAGGTCACCGCACCGATGTTCGGGATGGTGCGCAACTCGCGCTCCACTTGCGCGGCATGCTCGGCCAGCACGCGGCCGTCTTCACCGGCCAGCACCAGCACGTATTTCTCGCTCGACGCACCCAGGCCCACCTTGACGCGCGCACCGGGCAGCGCTTCGAGCGCCACGCGCAGCTGACCCTCGATGTCTTGTTTGCTGGTGCCCCGGCGGTCGTCGCGGTGGGTCATGTTGATGGTCAGCACGGCCTTGCGGACTTCGGCCGCACCTTGCGCCGCAAACGGGTCGGCGCCGGCGTTGCCACCGCCGATGGCGGTGTAGATCAGCTTCACGTGCTGGTTGGCCTGCACGATCTGGCGCGCCTGCTCCGCCAGGGTGTTGGTTTCCTTGAAGGTGCTGCCCGGTGGCAGCGTCACCGTCACCTGGGTTTGCGACA
>JACMKJ010000184.1 GCA_014380155.1 Rhizobacter sp.
GTCAACCTCAAGGGCAGCTTCCTGGTGGGCCAGGCCATCGCGCGGGTCATGGTGGCCGCTGGAAGCGGCGCCATCGTCAACATGAGCTCGGTAAACGGAACGCTCACCATCCCGACGATCGCCAGCTACAACGTCAGCAAAGGCGGCATCAACCAGCTCACGCGGGTGATGGCGCTCTCGCTCGCCGACCATGGCATTCGTGTCAACGCGGTGGCGCCGGGCACCATCGCCACCGAGCTCGCCAAGAACGCCGTGCTCGGCAGTGACGAAGCCCGCGCCCGCATCATGAGCCGCACGCCAATGAAGCGCCTGGGCGCGCCCGAAGAGATCGCCGACGTGTGCGCTTTCCTGCTCAGTAACGCCTCGAGCTACATGACGGGCGAGATCATCTATGTGGACGGCGGGCGGCTCACGCTCAACTACACCGTGCCCACCACGTGACAGGCGGCTTTGAGGCGTTCTGGGTTTCCACCGGCGTTGTCGCACTCGGCGAGATCGGCGACAAGACGCAGCTGCTGGCCTTGCTGCTGGCCGCGCGCTACCGCAAGCCGGTGCCCATCATCCTCGGCATCCTGGTGGCGACGCTGGCCAACCACGCGGCCGCAGCAGCGTTGGGCGAGTGGCTGCAAAGCCTGATCAACCCGCAGTGGCTGCGTTGGGGCCTGGGCCTGTCGTTCCTGGCGGTGGCGGTGTGGATGCTGATCCCCGACTCGGTGGACGAAGGCGAGACCGAAGGCGCCGGCCGCTGGGGCGTGTTCGGCGTGACGGTGGTCGCTTTCTTCCTCGCCGAGATGGGCGACAAGACGCAGATCGCCACCGTGATGCTGGCCGCTCAGTTCAAGTCGCTGCTGTGGGTCACGGCCGGCACCACGCTCGGCATGATGCTCGCCAACGTGCCCGCGGTGCTTTTCGGTGAGAGGGCAGTGAAGCTGGTGCCCATCCAATGGGTGCACCGCATCGCCGCGGCGGTGTTCGTGGTGCTCGGGGTGCTGGTGCTGTTGGGCGTGGGCGCTTAAGCCGCTGCGGCCACTTCGCGCGGCTTTGCGTCCTCACGAATCGGCAGGTGGATCAACGCGGCACCCACGGCCAACACGATGTCGGCGTACCACATCCAGTTGTAGCTGCCCGTCCACTCGAAAGCCTTGCCACCCAGGTAGGCGCCGAGGAAGCCGCCGATCTGGTGCGCCAGCATCACCAGCCCGAAGAGCGTGGCCATGTGCGCGGGCCCGAAGAACTTGGCCACCAGGCCTGCCGTGGGCGGCACGGTCGAGAGATAGCTCACACCGATGACCGCGGCAAAAATCAGAAAAGTCGTTTCGGTCTTGGGCGCGATCAGGAACAGCAGCACCGCCACCGCCCGCGTGGCATAGACCAGCGACAGCAGCGACTTCATGCGCCAGCGCCCGCCCTGGAACGACACCGCCCAGCCCATCGCCACGCTGCCCACGATGTTGAACAAGCCCACCGTGCCCAGCGCCCACGCGCCGAGTGAAGGCGGCAAGCCGCACGAGGCCACCACGCCGGGCAGGTGGGTCGCGATGAAGGCCACGTGAAAGCCGCAGACAAAGAAACCGCCGCACAGCAGCCGGTAGCTTGGGTCGCGCACCGCGCGGGCAATCGCCTCGCGCGTGGTTTCGCTCTTGGGCGCACCGGCGGTCACCGGCCCCACCTGCTTGGAGTTGCCACGCAACACCCACGCAGCCGGCAAGGCGAGCAAGCTGAACAACGCGAGGCTTTGCAACGCCACCACCCAACCGGCTGCGGCCGTGATGCCCTGCGCAATCGGCGCAAAAACGAACTGGCCGAACGAGCCGCCCGCGTTCACGATGCCGGTCGCCATGCCGCGTTTTTCGATGGGAATGAGGCGCGTGGTCGCCGCCATCAGCACCGCCGGCCCGGCCATGCCGGCACCACCGGCCGACAAGATGCCGATGGCGAAGATCAAGCCCCAGGTCGTTGTCATGAAGGGCACGAGCGCCGTCCCCACCGCCACCAGCACCACACCGAGCACCAGCACCCGGCCAGCACCCACACGGTCAGCCACCATGCCGGCGAACGGCTGTGTCAGCCCCCACCACAGCTGGCCGAATGCAAACGCCAGGCTGATGCTCGCCAGCCCCAAGCCGGTGTGGGTGTTGAGCGTGTTCAAGAAGAGGCCCATCGACTGACGCGCCCCCATGGTCAGCGAGAAGGTGCCGGCAGCCGCCAGCAGCACCAGCCACACCGCCATCTGGCGCTTCGGGATCAACGGGCTATTCATCGGACTCCCCTTCGTCGCTGCTGTCCATCAGCGACAAACATTCATCGAGCAAGGCATGCAGGCGCGCCACACGCTCGATGCCCAGTTGCTGGTTCAGCGCCATCTGCGCCTGCTTCCAAAAACGCTGCGCCTCGGCGCGCTTGGCGCGGCCGGTTTCGGTGATCGAGACAAGGCGGCTGCGCGCATCCACACCCGCACTCATCTCGACCCAGCCTTGCGCCACCAGCGGTTGCAGGTTGCGCGTGAGCGTGGAGTTGTCGAGGTTCATGGTGGCCGCCAGGTCGGAGGGGCGCACCGGCCCCAGCGAGACGATGTGTGACAGCAGCGAGTATTGCGTGGTCTTCAACCCGCTCGCGCCCACCACCGCGTCGTAATGCCGGCTCACGCGGCGGGTGATCTGACGCAGCTTGAGGTTGGTGCAGCCACGCGGGGCAACTTCAGCTGCAGTCGGTGTGGAGGTTCGGGTTGACATGCGATCATTGTAGCCACAATAATTGCATATGCAACCTTCTAAAAACTCCTGAGCGCACCATGACCACAGCCCTCACCCCCGAACAGACCCTTGCCGCCTGGGACGCCGAAGAAGCCGAGGTGCGCGCCCGCCGCAGCCCGCTGGGCGTGATCCGCCCCGATCAGATCGCTGGCAAATCAGGCATCGAGGTTTTCAACGCGATGTTCTCGGGCGAGCTGCCGCAGCCCCACATCGGCCGCACGCTCAACTTCTTGCCGCTGCGCATCGAGCCGGGCCACGCGATCTTCCAGGGCCGCCCGCTGGTCGACCACTACAACCCGCTGGGCACCGTGCATGGCGGCTGGTTCGCCACCCTGCTCGACTCGTGCGTGGCCTGCGCGGTGCACTCGGCCCTGCCGGCGGGCAAGACGTACACCACGGTCGAACTCAAGATCAACATCGTGCGCGCCTTGACCGAGCAGGTGCCGGTCGTGCGCGCCGAAGGCAAGATCATCCACCTCGGCCGCAGCATGGGCACGGCCGAGGGCCGGCTGTATGGGCACGACGGCAAGCTGTACGCCCACGCGTCCACCACCTGTTTCATCATGGACATGCCGGCAGCGAAATAACGGCACGCTGCCTAGAATCGGCCCGATGAAATACCTTCACACCATGGTGCGTGTCACCGACATCGAGCAGTCACTCAAGTTCTACCGCGACGCGCTCGGCCTGCAAGTGCTCTCGCGGCGAGACAACGACAAGGGGCGATTCACGCTCGTGTTCCTGGCCGCGCCGGGCGACACCGAAGCGCAGGTCGAGCTCACCCACAACTGGGACCCCGAGGTCTACACCGGCGGGCGCAACTTCGGCCACCTCGCCTATCAGGTCGACAACATCTACGCGCACTGCCAGCGCCTGATGGAGCACGGCGTGACCATCAGCCGCCCGCCGCGAGACGGCCGCATGGCCTTTGTGCGTTCACCCGACCAAATCTCGATCGAGCTGCTGCAAAAAGGCGAGGCGCTGGCGCCCGCCGAGCCGTGGTTGTCGATGCCGAACGTCGGCGCCTGGTGAGCTGAGGCTCAGGCGCGCAGGCGCGAGGCCTCGCGGGCCAGCTTGGTGATGCGTGCCCAGTCTTTGCCGGCCACTGCGTCGGATGGTGTGAGCCACGAGCCGCCGCACACCTTGACGTTGGGCAAGGCGAGGAACTGCGGCGCCGTCTCGACCGTGATGCCGCCGGTCGGGCAAAACGCCACGTCAGGGAACGGCCCGGCCAGCGCCTTCAGCATCGGGATGCCGCCCGCCGCCGTGGCGGGAAAAAACTTCAGGAAGAAGTAGCCGTCGGCATTCGCCTGCATCACCTCGCTGCCGGTGGCCACACCTGGCAGCAGCGGCAGGCCGATGTCGCGGCAGGCCAGGCCCACCTCGCTCAGGTAGCCGGGGCTCACGGCAAACTGGCAACCGGCATCGCGCGCCGCCTTTGCGTCGCTCACGCTGCGCACCGTGCCGGCGCCGACGATGGCACCCGGCACGTCGCGCGCAATCGCTTCCATGCACTTCAGCGCGATGGGGGTGCGCAGCGTGATCTCGAGCACCTTCACACCGCCGTCGACCAGCGCTTGGGCCAGCGGCACGGCGTCTTCAAGGCGCTCGATCACGATCACCGGGATCACCGGGCCATGGGATGCGAGTTCAAGTGGGTTCATCAGTTTCATAGCCAGGTGAATTACAACCAAGAAATGGCGCCCTCTTCGGCGGTGAGCACATTGCGGCGCATGCCGCCAAACAGTTCGCGGCCAATGCCGTGTGCGTTGTCGTGGGCGCGCTCGGCGGGAATGTCGCCAATCTCGCGCGCGGCCCACACGGCCTCGTCGACGAGGGCGTTCAAAGTGCCGGCCACCGCGTCGAGGCGAATCACGTCGCCCGTGCGCACCTTGCCCAGCGGCCCGTTCGCCAGCACCTCGGGGCTCACATGGATGGCGGCCGGCACCTTGCCCGAGGCGCCACTCATGCGCCCATCGGTCACCAGCGCCACCTTGAAGCCCTTGCCTTGCAACACCGCCAGCGGCGGCGTGAGGCGGTGCAACTCGGGCATGCCATTGGCGCGTGGGCCCTGGAAGCGCACCACCGCCACGAAGTCGCGCTCCAGCTGACCTGCCTTGAACGCTGCCAGCATCTCTTCCTGGTCGTTGAAGACGACAGCAGGTGCTTGCACCACATGGTTGCCTTCAGGCACGGCCGACACCTTGATCACTGCCCGGCCCAGGTTGCCGGTCAGCAGCTTGAGGCCTCCGCTCTCGCTGAAGGGCGCTGCGGCACCTCGCACCACGGTGTCGTCGCCGCTTTGTGCTGGCAGGTCTTTCCACAACAGGCCGGCCTCGCCTCGTTGCGGCACCTGCGTGTAGTCACGCAAGCCACCGGCGCTCACGGCCGCCACGTCGGCGTGCATGTAACCCGCGTCGAGCAGCTCGCGGATCACGAAGCCCGGCCCACCGGCGTCTTGAAACTGGTTCACATCGGCGCTGCCGTTGGGGTACACACGCGACAGCAGCGGCACGGCGTGCGAGAGGTCTGAAAAATCGGTCCAGTTGATCAGGATGCCGGCCGAGCGTGCCACCGCCACCCAGTGGATGAGGTGGTTGGTCGAGCCGCCGGTGGCGAGCAGGGCCACCATCGCATTGACGATCACCCGCTCGTCGACCAGCCGGCCGATCGGCGTGAAGCGCTTGGCTTTGGTGATGCCCAACACCTGCTGCACCGCCTGGCGCGTGAGCAGCTCGCGCAGCTCGGCATGCGGGTGGATGAAGGCCGCGCCCGGCACATGCAGGCCCATGGCTTCGAGCAGCATCTGGTTGCTGTTGGCCGTGCCGTAGAACGTGCAGGTGCCGGCGCCGTGGTACGCGGCTGACTCGGCTTCGAGCAGGTGCTCGCGGCCCACCAGGCCTTGCGCAAACTGCTCGCGCACCTTCGACTTGGCGTTGTTCGACAGCCCGCTGCTCATCGGCCCCGCGGGCACGAACACACACGGCAGGTGACCGAAGTGCAAGGCGCCGATCAACAGGCCGGGCACGATCTTGTCGCACACGCCGAGCAGCAAGGCCGCGTCGAACACATCGTGCGAGAGCGCGATGGCGGTGCCCATGGCGATGTTGTCGCGCGAGAAGAGACTCAGCTCCATGCCCGGCGTGCCTTGGGTGACACCGTCGCACATGGCGGGCACACCACCGGCCA
>JACMKJ010000185.1 GCA_014380155.1 Rhizobacter sp.
GATGTCTTCAACCGCATCGCCGTTGTTGTCGATGTGGATTTCGTACAGCGCCTCGGGGCTGAACATGGAGAAGTTGGGGCCACCTTGGGGATCTTGGAATGGCTGATAGTTGGCCAGGATGGTCACGAAGGCTTCGCGGCCTGTCTCGTAGCTGCGAAACATGTACAGATCGGTCGCGTCGACCTTGGGCAGGCCGGTGATGAACGGCGCTTCGCGGTGGCTTGAGGCCATCGCAGAGGGCGCAGCAATCAACGCCGCAGCCAGCCCGGTACCGAAGGTACCGAGGAGCTGGTTGAGTCGCGAACGGGCAAAGGGACAGTGATTCATGGGCGTCTCCGAACAAGATTGCAATGCGTTCGGGCGAACCGCTATCAGACCTCTCGATCCCTGACCCGCCCAGACGGGCTCTGCCGTCCAGCGTGTTCAAGCGTTGCCTCCAACTGAGCGCAACGCCAGCCGAATGGGTTGGCAGTGTGAGTGGGGAGTGGGCGCCATCGTGCAGATGACAAATACCGACCTCATCAGAGCGCTGACGGAAAGCTGCATCAATCGGACACTGACTGCACGGTGCGTAGGAGTGGAAGCCATTCAATTTGTTGCGCGAAAACCTCCGCGCGCCGGCGCTCCGTTGCCCTCAGTGGCAGAGGAGTGTTGAGTCGGGGCACGAGCATGGCGGCTTTGTGCCCAAGCCCCCGCAAGCCGGTGCCACAATGAAAACAATGGTTGCCCTCCGCGTGACGATCCAGACACAAGACTTCGACCTCGGCGCCGAAGTGGCTGCCTTGCGCGCTGGCGACCCGGGTGTCGGCGCGGTGGTCAGCTTCGTGGGCACCGTGCGCGACCGCAGCGAGGGCCAGGGCGTGAGCCAGATGGAGTTGGAGCACTACCCCGGCATGACCGAAAAGGCCATCGAGACCATGATCGACGCGGCGAGGGCACGCTTTGACATCCGTGGCGCACGAGTCATCCACCGTGTGGGTGTGTTGGCGCCGCAAGACCAGATCGTGCTGGTGGTCGTTTCATCGGCCCACCGAGGCGAAGCTTTCCAGGCGTGTGAATTCCTGATGGACTACCTCAAGACCCAGGCCCCGTTCTGGAAGAAAGAGCACACCCCCGAAGGCGCGCGCTGGGTCGATGCCCGGGTGCATGACGACAAGGCCTTGGCCCGTTGGGGCATTGCCAGCGAGAACGCAATCACATGACGACAGCGTTGCCCTGGGCCCAGGTGTTGGCCGTGGCTGCGGGTGCGGCCGTCGGCGCCCTGTTGCGATGGGCCGCTGGCCTGTGGCTCAACGGGCAGTGGCAGGGCTTCCCGCTTGGCACCTTGCTGGTCAACTGCGTGGGTGGTTTGATGATCGGCGCGGCTCTGGTGTGGTTTGACCGCAGCCCTGACGAGCTGCTGCGCCTGCTGCTGGTCACCGGCTTCCTCGGTGGGCTCACCACCTTCTCGGCCTTCTCGGGCGAGTCGCTCTCGCTGATGCAGCGTGGCGAATACGCCTGGGCGCTGGCCCACACCAGTGCCCACGTGGTGGGGTCACTGGCCAGTGCGGCAATCGGCTTTCGTTTGATGCGCGTCATGATGGTTTGACCTGTTGACTTGAAAACTCGGGGTGCTGCCTCAAATCCCCTGCAATCGGAGGATGACCCATGCGTCTCGACAAGCTCACCACCAAATTCCAGGAAGCCCTGGGCGAAGCCCAAAGCCTGGCCCTGAACCGCGACAACCCTTACATCGAACCGGTGCACGTGCTGGCCGCCATGCTGGCGCAAGCCGATGGCCCCAAGGCCTTGCTCGAGCGGGCCGGTGTCAACACCAACCGGTTGCAACTGGCGCTCGACGCCGAGATCAAGAAGCTGCCGCAGGTGCAAGGTGGCGAGCAGGTGCAGGCCAGCCGCGAGGTGGCCGCGCTCTTGCAAACATCAGAGAAAGAAGCCACCAAACGAGGTGACCAGTTCATCTCGAGCGAGATGTTCCTGCTGGCTGCGGCCGACAGCAAAGGCAGCGTCGGCCCGCTCGTGAAGGAGCACGGCCTCACCCGCAAGGCGCTCGACACCGCCATCGACGCGGTGCGCGGCGGCCAGAAGGTCGACAGCCCCGAAGCCGAAGGCCAGCGCGAGGCGCTGAAGAAGTACACCCTCGACCTCACCGCGCGGGCCCGCCAGGGCAAGCTCGACCCGGTGATCGGGCGCGACGACGAGATTCGCCGCGTCATCCAGGTGCTGCAACGCCGCACCAAGAACAACCCCGTGCTGATCGGCGAGCCGGGTGTCGGCAAGACCGCCATCGTCGA
>JACMKJ010000186.1 GCA_014380155.1 Rhizobacter sp.
CCCACACGCAGCAGCTCGCTGCGGTTCGCGAAGGCGGGCGGGTTCACGAGCGGCGCATCGGGTGTCATCACGCGGGGCTGCGGCGCGCCGGCTGGCAAGCCGGCGCCGTGGGCCTCCCTCAACTCGATGGCGAAACGATCCACGCCCGTCAGCGGGCGGGTAAGAAAGCGGCCGTTGATGAGAAGGCTGCTCATCGCAACTCCACGCCGAGCGTGGGCGACTCTTCTGCCATCACCGACACGCGCCGGCCGGCCGAGGCGGAGGGTACCGATAACGCGCCCGCACCGATGCCACGCAACACCACCCGGGCGGGGCTCGCCATGCCGGGGCTGGCCTCGACCTTGCCGAAACGCGCCCGCAGATCGCGCACGTTCTCCAGCCACACCGCCGTGCGCGAGGCGCCACGCTCGGCGCAGGCTTCGAGCTCGACACCACTCACTTCGAGCATCTGCAGATCCTTGGCATAGAGGCCGGTGTTGAAAGCGTTGGTGACACGGCAGTCGTTCATCTGAACTTGTTCGCTGGCCTGGATGTACACACCCTCGCCGTCGGTGTTGTCGCGCAACGTGAGGTTGGACATGCGCAGCGTGCCGGTGGCGCCGTTGACGCCTACCAGCCGCGAGCGCGAGTGGCTGATGGTGATGGACGACAAGCGCGCGTTGTGGGCGCGCACGAGTTCGGCGCCGCACTTGTTGCCGGCACGGCCTTCGATGGCGCCCGCCTGGTCGACGGTGCCGCGCTCGAACACGGCGTTGTGAGGAAAGCGTGTCGCATACGAATCTTCCTGTGCCACGTAGATGCCGCTGCCGCGTGTGCGCGTGATCCGAAACTCCGACACGTTCACATCCGACTGGCCCACCACCGTGATACCGCGTGCGTTGGAGTTGGTGACGACGATGCGTCGCGCCGTGCCGCCCGAGGCATCGGGCAACCTGCGGTAGTTGACGAAGGCCAGGCCGTCGTCGCCGGTGTCCTGGCAGTCGATGTCTTCTGCCAGCGACTGGCCGCAGTTGGCGAAGTGCACACCGTCGGCCGAGGTTTTGCGCACACGCGCACCTGACACCACTGGCCGCTGGCACGACTCGAACAAGAGCCCAGCGCCCTCGAAGCCCTCGACACGCACCCGCTCGACGCGCACGTCGGCCCCGCCCATCACCAGCACGCCTGCGCCGAAGCGGATGCGCTGGCGTGGCTCGCGGCGCCAGGCGAGCGACGCGCCCGCCAGGGTGACGCCGGTGGCCTGGCGAATCTCCAGCCCGCTGACCGAGGGGTCGTCGCCCATCAGCACGGCACCGGGCTCGAAGCGGATGCTCCGGCCCGACCCGCGCAGTTGCAGCGTGCGGGCGTAGCGGTAGGTGCCGGCGGCGATGACGAGGTCACCTTCGTAGTCGGTCAGGGCGCGAACCAGCGCCGCAGTGTCATCGGCGTCGCCATTGCCGCGCGCGCCGAACGAGGCGAGGGTGCGGGCCGCGCCACGGCTTGCCGATGCGAAGCCGATAGATGCTGCGCCGAGAAGAAGCCCTCTTCGCTTCATACGGACTGCTGGCTCATTCGGTGTGCACCTGCGGCAGCTTGCCTGCGCCCACGGGCTTGTCGGCCAGAAGTTTCTTGAGCCAGGGGTTGGGTGCGATGAAGTTGTAGACCAGAGGAAATCGTTTCAGAACCGTGGCGAGGGTCGCCGGGATCGACAAGGCCAGCAGCAGCGACAAGAGCAAGGCGGCGAAGTCGCCCACCTGCGGCGCCAACAGCTTGAACGATGTCTTCTCCAGCAGCGAATGTTGCCAAAGGATCAGGATAGTCGAGGTGCCGAGCCAGCGCAGCACCGACAGGGCTTGACCGTTCCGGATCGACACCGCCGTCGCCACCATCGCCAAGATGCCTGTGAGCGCGATGACGGTGCTCAGACCGACAGGCCGGTCGTAACGCCAGTTGAGGTCAACCTCGGGGCGCAGGAGAAAGTTCAACGCCAGGAAGATCGCACCGATGGCCAGGGCCGCTCGCCACTGCGGGGCTGCCAGCCACTGCGTCTGGCCGAGTTGCTGGACGAACAGCCGCCCGATGATGATGTAGCTCGCCCCTGACAGCGCCACCTCTGCACTCCAGGGCGCGCCGGAGCTGAGCAGGTCGCCCCAGCCGATCTGCCGCACAAGCTGGTAGTCGGTCGTCAGGGCCAGTTGCCACGCGAGTTGCAGCAAGGCAAACAGAAACAGCTGCGTGATGACAGCTTGCGGCTTGGTTTTGCCCGCCACCAGCCCCCCGATCTTGTCGAGCATGAACACCAGGACCAACGCAACCGCGAGGCAAGGAAGGAACCACAGCGGGACGGTGGCGATGGTGTGCCCGGTTCCGTACAGCACACCCATGGCGATATCGGCCAGCGTCGCGTCGGGCTGCAGCCGAAAGATCATGGGCACGGAGATCAAGGAGATGAAGAAGAAGGGGATCACGCACGACAGCGCGCGGGCGGCGAGCGCCTTGCCGCTCATGCCGTGTTGCAAGGTCAGGCCCGTGATGAAGAAGAACAGCGGCATGCTGACCGAGAAGATCGCCCGCGCCGAGGCCTCTGAGTAGGCCCAGAGCGCGGGGTGATGCCCGCAGGCGACAAGCGTGATCCCGATGCCCTTCAGCGCATCGATCCAGGCCAGGCGTGGTGCTGGGCTCACTTGCTGCGGCCCAGTTGTTTGACCAGCGAGGCCAGCACGAACACCAGCACGATGCCGATCTGCCAGGTGAAGGCGCGCGAGGCACCGAGATAGGGGTACCTGAAGATCTCGAGAAACGACAGGTAGAGCAGCGGGTAGATCAGCGCGCCGGCCGGGTGGGCCTGGCGATAGAGGTTCAGGGCGTAGCCGGCTGCCAGCGCGATGGCACAGAAGTAGACGATGCCGAGGGGCAAGCCGACGTCGTAGACCACAGAAAACACGCCCGACGGGTTGTTGAATTCCTGGTCGACGTAGCGCGCGAGGAACTGGCTGAAGTGGTTGAACTCCGTTCTGGGCTGGCCCACCAGAACGCCAAACCCTTCGCCCACCCCCAAGGGGAACTTGTGCACCCACAGCAAGGTGTTTTCGAAACGCAGCGAGGGCCACTCGAAGGTGGCGAGCACACCGGCGCCGTTGTTCAAGGAGGTGTAGTAGTAGCTCGCGAAGCGGCCGATGGCAAATTCCCAGAAGCCGGTCTTGCCGGCATAGGTGTCGGACTGCCATGACCTGAAGTACTCGGAGGCTCCGAAGTAGAGGATCAGCAGCGGCACCAGCGCAAATGGCCCCACCATGATCGCCAGCTTTCGTGTGGCCGTCGGCACGCCCTTCGACAGCTTGAAGCCGGCTGCCACCGCGAACGGTATGGCCGCTTCGATGAGTGCGAGCCGCTCCGACCACGCATAGACGCGAAACAGGGTCAGCGCCATCAGCAGGGCCGCCAGCGCGTGGTACTTCCGGGCCATGGGCTTGTCGGCATGCACCCAGCAGAACGCGTAGATGGAAAAGAACACCGGCGCCATGTTGACCAGCGAGGTGACGCCGGTGGTGGAGCCGATCTCGGTTCGGTCAGGCTTGTAGGTGCCAACCAGGGTCTGGAACAGCAAGACGGGGTTGACGAAGAACGACTTGAACCAGTAAAGGTAGGCCAGTACAGCGATCAGCCCGACCACCATGCCGGCGCGCAAGTAGTTGTTTTTGTCGGGCGCCTGCAATCCTGGCGTGATCTTGGTGCCGACCCAGCCCGCGATGGCGATGCACGCCAGGATCAGCGTGGCCATCAAGACGTAGGCGTCGTTGAGGAAGATGTGGCCTCTGACGGTCAGACCCGGAAAGTTCATGCGGCCCGCAGCTGCCACGAGGATCAGCACCGGGATCAGGAAGCCGAGCGTCAGCCCGTGGGGCGTGATCCACCAGGGGCTTTCGATCGGGTTGCTGCTTTCTCGTGCGGGGGTCATGCGGAAGGTGTCACGCGCGGCGCACGAAGGTCAGTGCGCGTTCATCACCACACCGGCCAGGCGGCTTCGCCCGGAGTTCATGGCACCGATGACCTTGTCCATGGCGTCCATGCGGGTGGTGCCCTGGCGGCCCACCGCGATGGAGGCGCCACAACGGGCAGCAATCACTCGGGCGTCGGCGCCGCGCGTGAAGGCCGGGGTGTCGACCACCACGTGGTCGAACTTGCTCAACAGCTCTTGCATCAGCAAAGCGAACGCGGGGCGCTGAAGCAGCTCCATCGGGTTGGGCGGCACGCTGCCGACTGGCATCACAAACAGGCTGGGCAGGTCGGGCACGGTTTGAATGACGTTCGCCTCGGCCCGCCCGGCGAGCACCGTGCTCAGGCCGACGGCACTGCTGACGCCGAACACCGAGTGCTGGCGCGGCGTGCGCATGTCAGCGTCGACAAGCAGCGTGCGACCGCCCACCTGCGAGAACGCCACCGCCAGGTTGGCGGCCAGGAAGGTCTTGCCGTCGCCGACATTCGGGGAGACCACGCTCAGCGCCAGCGGGCTGCGGCCGTTGAGCCCGCTGCCGTGGTTCATCGAAACCTGGCTGCACAGGTCGCGGAACACCTCGGCCTCGGGGCTGAACGGGTCGGCCGCTGCGACCAGCTCCGGGTAACGATCGCTGCGCCCCTGCGGCGTGTAGGGATAGTGAAACTGCTGCGACAGCGCCCACAGCACATCGTCATCGCTGGCCAGCTTGAGGGCCACCGCCGCCTGGCCGAAGCGCATGCCGCTTTCCTGCTGGTACGCAGCGATCTGGCTCACCTCGTCTTGCGACAACCCGCAGGCCTTGCGCAGCAGGTCGCCCATGGAGCGGTCGTGCAGGCTGGCAGCGCCTGCCGGCTCGCTCTCGAGGGCGCGGGTCGGGGTCTGGCCGTTGGGGTGGGACATAGGAGGTTCGCTGTCGTGTGTGGGGTGGGCTGCCAGGCGTTATCGGGCCGGGCGGGCGAAGCTGCCCAGAATGCGGGTCTTCAACGGGCTGGCCTTCGGGTGGGTCAGCAAGCGAGGTGTGGAGGCCTTCGGCATGATCACCAGCAAGGGCTGCCGCAGCCCTTCGACCACGTCTTCGACGGTGCGCATGCGACGGTCTCTGATCTCGCGCAGCATCACCGTGGCGATGGCCAGCAGCACGCCCAGAACAAGCGCCACCGAGACGTTGAGCCACAGCTTGGGTGACGCGGCGCGGGTCGGCGCAGAGGCCTGCCGCAGGATGGAGACGTTGGTCTGGGTGATCTGGCTCTCCAGGCTGGTCTGGCGGGCCCGCTGGAACACGGCGTCGTAGGCGCTGCGCGCGTTGTCGACGTCGTGCTGCAAGGCATTGGCTTCGTCGCGCTGGCCCTTCATGCGCAGCACCTTCGCGCGCTGCTCCACCAGCAGGGCGCGAATCTGCGCCTCGCGCGAGCTGGTCATCTGGTTGCTGGCCACGAGGCCCGACGAGACGCGGCGCTTTTCAGCGTCGATCAGGGTGCGCAACTCGGCCATGCTGCTGTCGATCTCCTTCACCTCGGGGTGCTGTGCGCCCAGGCGCTGGCGCAGCTCGCCGAGCTTGACCTGCTGGCGAGAGAGGTCTGCATTGAGGGCCGCCACCGCAGGGTGGTTGAACACCTCCGACATCTTGTCGGAGCTGACGCTGGCCATCTGCTCGCGGCTGCCCGACTCGGCCTTCATCGACTGCAAGGCCACCAACTGCGACGACAACTCGGAAAGCCGCAGGCTCTCCACGTCGATGCGTTCATCTGAGGCGGCGATGCCATTGCTCTGCAAAAACCGGGAGAGTTTGGACTGGGCTTCTTCGAGGGCCGTGCGCAGCTGCACCGAACGCTCGTCAAAAAAGTCGTTGTAGCGTTTGGCCGGCTCGACACGCAGCTCGAGGGTGGTGTCGATGTAGGCCTTGACAATGGCGTTGGCAACGGCAGCCGCCGTGCCCGGCTCGGTGGCCGTGAAAGTGATCGACATCACACCCGACTCGCGGGTGGGCTGCAGGTCGAGCTTGCGTTGCACCTCTTCGGTGAGCCAGTTCTGGAACTCGCCTTCACCCTGGGTGTCTTTCAGCCAGCGTTGCTTCCAGGCGGGGTCTTGCGCCAGACCCAGCAACGTGATCGCGCGACGAACCACACGCTCGCTCTGCACCACGTCCATCTGCGTGGCCATGTAGCCGGTAATGAGGGTGGTGCCGAGCACCGTGCCCATGAGGGGGTCGGGTGAGCGCATGTCGACCAGCACGGCTGCGGTGGCGCGGTACTGGCGGGGCAGCAACACGCTGAGCAACACGGCCACCGCGATGGCACCGGCGACCACCAGGAAGGCGGCGCGCCAGCGTGCACGCATCACCACCAACAGACGGGAGAAGGACATGGGGGTCAGACCTTGTGTGGAGCCGCTCAAGCAGCGTGAGGGGTCTTGATCGGAAGATCGTAGGCGGCGAACAGCGCTTCGCGAAACCGTGTCTCGTCGAATCGCTCTTCGATGTCACGGCGCGCTGCCTGGCCGATTTTGCGGCGTAACTCGACGGAATCGATCAGAGGTGCGATGCAGTTGACCATTTCTTCGGCGGTGCGGCAGAGGTAGCCGCTTTCACCGTGCCGCACGATGCTGCGGTGATCGGGGGTGTCAACGGCCACGCAGGGCAGACCCACGGCCATGGCTTCGACCAGCAGAGACGGGAACCCCGATTCGCCGCCGGGGGCGAGGTAGACCCAGCCCGCGGCAAGGCGCGAGGCCCACTCGGCGGTGGTGTTCACCGGGAACACACCGACTTGCGCGGCCTTCAGTCGAAGGCGGCTGGCATCGTCGATGGAGCCAATCCAGTTGAAGGCCAGCCCGAGCTCACTGTCGCCCAGCAGCACGGCGAGCTGCGCGAACAGGTCGGCATCGTGCGGGCTGCTGGAGTGGCTGCCGGTCACGATCAAAGGGTGGCGCGCCTCGTGCCGAGGGACGGCAAAAAACTCCGCGCTGACAGGCCGCTCCACCCGTGCCACCGAGGGCTGCGCCGCCGCAGTCAGCGGTGTGACTTCTGCGGCGGGTGCGGTCCGTTTGTAGGCGGCGTGCTGGAGAGCGATCGCGATGCCCGCGCGACGCGCCATCCAGGTACCGACGAGACGCGGCAGCAGCCCATAGAGATGGACCCCCTGCGTCGGGCTCCTCACCAACTCGTTGCGAAAAGCCCTCAGGGCCCACACCCAGCGCCGCAGGGGGTTTTTTGTGGGAGGCGCAACGACAACACGCACCGACACGTGGATTCGTGGCCGCAGACGGTGCATCTGCGGGCTGTGGACGAACACGATCGACTGCTCGATGGCAGCGTCTGCCAGCGCCGAGGCGGCCGGCTCCAGGAAGCGGAACACATCGTCATCCACGGAACCGATCAGGTGCACCACCTTGCCCGCGGGTGTGCCTTCTTCGAGGTCTCTCGTCGTAAAGCGCGCCGAGTCGCTCTTCTTCAATTTCGGCAGGGCCGATCTGTCGTTTGTCATCCCCGGTGCATCGGTCGTCAACGAGCACCGTCGCGTGAGAGCACCACGCCGACCGTTTTGAACAGAATTTGCAGATCGAGCCAGACCGTGCGCTGTTCGACGTAGCTGCGATCAAGCGCCACCCGCTCGTCGTAGGTGGTGTCGTTTCGACCGCTGACCTGCCACAGGCCGGTGATGCCGGGGCGCACGCTCAGGTAATGCCAGCGCACCCGGCCGTAACGGGTGAGTTCGGCCACGGTGATCGGGCGCGGCCCGACCAGCACCATCTCGCCGCGCAGCACGTTGAAGAGCTGGGGCAGCTCGTCCAGGCTGGTGCGACGCAGGAAATGGCCGACCGGTGTGATGCGGGGGTCATTGGAGAGCTTCTGGTCGCGTTCCCACTCTTCACGAGCTTCAGGGCTGTCGCGCAGCAGATCGGCGAGCATCTGCTCGGACTCGCGGTACATGGTTCGGAACTTGAGGCAGCGAAAGAGCTTGCCGCCGCGACCAACGCGGTAGTGCGCAAAGAAGATGGGCGCGCCATCCTTGCGCCACGTGAGCCAGGCCACCAGCGCCATCAGCGGGCTCAGTGCCAACAGCATCAGCAAGGCCACGAGCTGATTCAAGAGCAGGTTCAATCCATCCAGCATGGCAGCCGGTGAACCGAGACGCTCGCTGAACCACCTTGCACCGGAAACGTAAGACGCGACTTTCATGACAGCTCTCCCAGGGGGCCGTTTTTGATGTTTGATGCAGTGCAACATTCGGGCCAGATTTGCGACGCGACCACCCTCAAATGAATGCACCACGGCGACATGGTTTTGCCGCATGGATCGCGGGCAAGCTGCGTCCGAGCTCTGGGTGAGGAAGAGGTTCCATGTTGGTTGCAAATCAACACAAGTTCAGCCGGCTGAACTTGCGGCGCATCCTCGTCACACGATCAGC
>JACMKJ010000187.1 GCA_014380155.1 Rhizobacter sp.
AGGTCGGCGTCGGGCATCACCACCATGTGGTTCTTGGCGCCGCCCAGGGCCTGCACCCGCTTGCCGTGGTGCGCGCCGGTTTCGTAGATGTACTGCGCAATCGGCGTGGAGCCGACGAAGCTCACCGCCTTCACGTCGGGATGGGTGAGCAAGGTGTCGACGGCGAGCTTGTCGCCTTGCACCACGTTGAACACGCCGTCGGGCAGGCCGGCTTCCTTCAGCAACTCGGCCATGAAGATCGCAGCCGACGGGTCGCGCTCGCTCGGCTTCAGGATGAAGGCGTTGCCGGCCGCAATGGCCACCGGGAACATCCAGCACGGCACCATGCACGGGAAGTTGAACGGCGTGATGCCGGCCACCACGCCCAGGGGTTGGCGCATCGTCCAGTTGTCGATGCCGGTGGAGACCTGCTCGGTGTAGTCGCCCTTCAAGAGCTGCGGGATGCCACAGGCGAACTCGATGATGTCGATGCCACGGCTCACCTCGCCTTGCGCGTCGGTGAACACCTTGCCGTGCTCGGCGGTGATCATCGCGGCGAGCGTGTCGCGGTGGCGGTTCATCAGCTCGAGGAACTTGAACATCACGCGGCCACGTCGAATCGGCGGCGTGTCGGCCCAGGCGGGGAAGGCGGCCTGCGCAGCAGCCACCGCCGCATTCACCTCGTCGACGCTGGCCAGCGCCACCTGGCGCGCCACTGCGCCGGTGGCCGGGTTGAACACGGCTTGCTTGCGCCCGCTGCGGCTCTCAACGGCCACGCCGTTGATGAAATGGCCCACGTCGTGGGGGGTGGCAAACGGTGCAGGTGCGCCCATGGTGATGTCTCCGGTGTGTCGCGATGGAAACCCAGTCTAGGCCTGCGACCCGACCCTGCCAACCACCTTGGCATGACTACATTGTTCGTTAAACTGAACAATGAACCCGCTTTGATCGAACCCAATGCCGTCTCCCATCGTCCGCCCCGACCAACGCATCGACCTGCTGTGGCCGCAGGTGCACGCACTCACGCTGCTGGCTCAACTGGCCAGCTTCACACAGGTGGCGCAGCGGCTCGGCATGTCGAAGGCGGCGGTGAGCCAGCGCATCACCGACCTGGAGCGTGCAGTGGGCCAGACGCTGGTGCAACGCACCACGCGATCGGTGCGCCTCACCGACGCTGGCCAGCGCCTGGTGGAACAAACCGCCGAGAGTTTTGCCCACATCGCGCGCAGCGTGGGCGAAGCCCGCGACAACGCCACCCAGCCGCGCGGGCTGCTGCGTGTGACGGCACCGGTGGCACTCGGCCGCCAGCATGTGACGCCGCTGATCGAGAGCTTTTTGCGGGAGCAACCGCAGGTGCGCGTCGAACTCGATCTGTCTGACCGTTTGCTCACACTGGCCCACGAAGGATTCGACCTCGCCGTGCGCCACACCAGCGCACCGCCCGACAACCATGTGGCCTGGAAGCTGTGCGCCTCTCGCTCGCTGCTGGTGGCGAGCAGCGCCTACCTGAAGCGCACCGGCACACCGGCCCACCCCGGCGAGTTGGCAAGCCACGCTTGCCTGCCCTACCTGCGGCCCGGCCCGAGCGTGTGGCAGTTCGAGCGCGGTGTCAGCAAGGGCAAGAGCGACCCCGAGCGCGTGAGCGTCACCGTTCAAGGGCCTCTGCGAGCCAGCAACAGCGAGGTGCTGCGCGACGCCGCCATCTCGGGACTGGGCATCGCTCTGTTGCCCGACTTCAGCGCCGCGCAGGCGCTGCGTGCGAAACGCCTGCAGGTGCTGCTGCCCACATGGCGACCTGTCGGTGTGTTCGGCGACGCCATCTACGCCATGCACCCGTGGAGCCCGACCACACCGAAGGCGGTGCAAGCGCTGGTGGCGCATCTGCGCACCGGCTTGAGTGAAGGCTTTGGCGCGTAGGTAAAAAAAAGCCCACCCGGTAAGGGGTGGGCGTTCAAGTCCTCTGAAGGACGTCGTTGGGACCGGTGTGGTTCTCTCGCTTCTTTGGCGCGTTTTTCTTGTTGAACGCTCTGACGATTCGAACCTTGTACCTGGCGGCCTGTGAAGGCCCCGTGTGACAGCACGAGTGAAACTGTAGTCGTGCGGAGTGGGCGCAAACCATCCCCAAGACGAGGGACGGTTGGACACGCTTTGTAGCAACCCTCCGTGCGTGTGTCGCGCAACCCCGCGCGGCGCCTGCGTTTGCGTTGACTGCGCGGTGCGGAGGTGCGCTGTTTTGCCATCACCCCCTTTTGGGGGGCGTGGCGCGACAATGCCGCCATGCCCACCTTTCACCGTCCCTTGAACACACCGCTGAACGAGCACGAGCTCGACGAGTTGCAGGCTTTGCTCGACTCCGTGCCCGCACCGCTGGAGCCGCTGGACGTGAGCATGCTCGACGGCTTCTTGTGTGGCCTGCTGGTGCAGCCGACACGTGTGCCCACCAGCCGCTGGATGCCGCACATCACCGACGCCGATGGCCGCGTTCTGCCGCGCGGGTTTGATGCCACACGTTTGCACGAACTCGCACAACGCCGCCATGCCGAGCTGAACGACGCGATCTCGCGCCGCCAGTGGTTCGACCCGTGGGTGTTCGAACTCGAAGGCGAAGACGGCGAGCCCTCGGAAGTGGACGCGGTTTACCCCTGGGTGGCCGGTTTTGCGACGGCGATGGAGCTGTTCCCCGAGCTGATGCGTGGCGACGCACAAGCACTCACCGAACCGCTCGCACTCTTGTACCGGCATCTTGATGCCGACGACCTGGAAGACGCTGACGACCTGCTCGAAGAGATCGAAACCCTCGAGCCGCCTGAAGACCTGGCCGAGGCGGTGGAATGCCTGGTGCGGGCGACGCTGTTGTTGGCCGACGTGGGCCGGCCGCTGCCAGCCACCAACGCGGGGCCTAAAAGGCGGCCCGCGGCGCCGTCGCGCCGCCGC
>JACMKJ010000188.1 GCA_014380155.1 Rhizobacter sp.
AGCGGAATGCCCACCGCCCCCCAGGCCAGCGCGACCACCAGTGCAGGCGTCTTGCCGCCCTGGCCCGGCCCGCTGCCCACCTCGGCTGCGCTCGCGCGCTCATGCGCCAGGCGCTTTTCTGCGGCCAGCTCGGCGTCGGTCATGAACCATTTGTCGGCCACCGGGCGCACCATCAGGTTGGCGATGAGTCCGATCACCAGCATGCCCACCAGGATGTACATGGTCTGGTTGTAGACCTGCTCGCGCGGAATGCCAAGCCCCAGCTGGTACTCGCGCATGTAGTTCACCACCACCGGCCCGAGGATGCCGGCCGTCGCCCAGGCCGTGAGCAGCCGGCCGTGGATGGCGCCCACCATCTGCGTTCCGAACAGGTCGGCCAGGTAGGCAGGCACGGTGGCGAAGCCGCCGCCATACATGCTCAGGATGATGCAGAACGCGCCCACGAAGAGCAGCTTGCTGCCCGCCGCCGCGCTGCCGGGGATGCTGAAGTACAGCACCGCACCCAGCACGAAGAAGGCCACGTAGGTCATCTTGCGGCCCAGCTTGTCGGACAGGCTGGCCCAGAAGAAGCGCCCCCCGATGTTGAACAGGCTCAGGAGCGCGGTGAAGCCGGCGGCCACCACGGCGATCGCGCTGAGCTGTGTCTTGTCGAGCTCGCCGAACTTCTTGGCCACGCCGATCAGGCCGCCGCCGAACACCTCTTGCAGCATCGGGCTCGCCATGCCGATCACGCCGATGCCGGCCGAGACGTTCATGCACAACACGATCCACACCAGCCAGAACTGTGGAATACCCCAGACCTTTTTCACGTGGACGTGGCGCTGCGTGATCATGGTGTTGCTCACGTCTGCCGCCTTTGGCACCCAGCCCGCGGGCTTCCAGCCGGTGGGCGGCACGCGGTAACCGAAGGCACCGCCCAGCATGAAGACGAAGTAGACCAGCGCCATCACGACGAAGGTCTGCACCACGCCCACGTCGGCGGGGGTGGCGAAGGTTTTCATCAGCTCGGCGGCAAGCGGCGAGCCGATCATCGCGCCGCCACCGAAGCCCATGATGGCCATGCCGGTTGCCATGCCGCGCCGGTCAGGGAACCACTTGATCAGCGTGCTCACCGGCGAGATGTAGCCGAGGCCGAGGCCGATGCCGCCGATCACCCCTGAGCCGAGGATCATCAGCCAGAACTGGTGCAGGTGGATGCCCAGGGCTGAGATGAGCATGCCGCCGCACCAACAGACCGCGCTCACCACGCCGGCCTTGCGCGGGCCAGCACGCTCGAGCCAGCCACCCCACAGCGCGGCGGAGCAGCCGAGGAAGACGAAGAACAGCGTGTACATCCAGCCCAGCGTGGAAATTTTCCAGTCGCACTGGGTGGTGAACAGCTCGGCGAAGAAGCCCACTTCGGGCCCGCACTTGATGGCGTCCTTGATGCCCAGCGCCTTGGACAGCGGCAGCCAGAACACCGAAAAGCCATAGGCCATGCCGATGCACAGGTGGATGGCGAGCGCCGCGGGCGGCACCAGCCAGCGGTTGAAGCCCGGCGCAGCGATCGTGCGCTCCTTGTCCAACAGCCCGGGGGTGCCGCCTGAGCTGGACCCCGCAGTTCCCAATCCGACAGCCGACATGTTTTTTGTCTCCAGAGTATGGTGGTATGCCCTCGGTCATATAGGTGCCTGAGGGCATAAGCCGTGCATCGTGCAGTGCAGGCTTGCCGCGCAATGTAGGGGGTCATCGAAAGCGACACAATAAGCTTGTGACAGCGCAATACATCGGCGTTTGAGGGCATAAACAGTAACCCATGCACAAGGTAACGATCCAGCCGCGATGGAGCATCACCAGGCCCGACGGGCAGGCCTTGGCTCAGCGCCTGGTGGAGGTGCTGGTGGATGTGCAGGAGCACGGCAGCCTGTCACGTGCCTGCCAACAATCGAGCACCTCTTACCGCCATGCCTGGCAGCTGATTCGTGAAGGCGAGGCCATGTTCGGCATGCCGCTTCTCACCATGGCCCGAGGCAAGGGCTCGAGCCTCACCGAGCTGGGCGAAAAGCTGGTGTGGGCCGACCGGCGCATCAATGCGAGGCTGTCGCCACTGCTCGCTTCGCTGGCGTCAGAGCTGGAGGCCGAGATCGAGAAGCTCTGCTCGCCACTGCACGCGCTGCTGCACATCCACGCCAACCATGGCTTTGCGGTCGAGACGCTGCGCAGCTTTCTGGCGCAGGCCGCCGTGCCGCACGAGCTCAAGTACTGCGGCAGCGTGGAGGCGGTGGCGGCGCTGCACGTGCAGGGCTGCGACGTGGCGGGGTTTGCCGTGCCGCTGGGCGAGTTCGAGCCCGCGGTGGTGGCGCACTACAGCCGGTGGCTGTCAGCGCGCTCGCAAAAGATCATCCACGTCACCACGCGCCAGCAAGGCGTGATGGTGGCGCGTGGCAACCCGCTCAAGATCTACGGCCTGAAAGACCTGGCCCGGCCGGGTGTGCGTTTCATCAACCGGCAGCCCGGCTCGGGCACCCGCCTGCTGCTCGACCTGATGCTGCAAAAGCACGGGCTCGAACAGTCGGCGATCCACGGCTACGAGCAGTGCGAGTTCACGCACGCGGCGATTGCCGCCTATGTGGCCAGCGGCATGGCCGACGCCGGCTTCGGCGTGGAAACCCCGGCGCGCCGTTTCAAGCTCGACTTCATCCCGAGCCAGACCGAGCGCTACTTCCTGCTGTGCGATGAGCGGGTGCTCGAGACACAGCCGGTGCAGCAGATGCTCGGCATCTTGCGCAGCGATGAGTTCAAGGCCGAGGTGAACCAGCTCCCGGGTTACCGCGCCGACGGGGCCGGCACGGTGATGTCGCTGGGGGAGGCGTTCGAGACGCTGCAGTCGGTGCCGGTGCGGCGCAAGCGTTAACGGGCCTTAGCCGGTCACGAAGGGCAGCGTGCCCCAGCCCCGTTGGCCAACGCCAGCAGCTGGGCGCCGATCTGGTCTGCGAGGCGCACCACCGCGCGCCGGTGGGCGGCGGCCAGGGCGGTCAGGTCACCGGGCGCGCTCTCGTGCA
>JACMKJ010000189.1 GCA_014380155.1 Rhizobacter sp.
GCGGCAGGCCGGCCGACAAGACGGTGAAGCGCTCCTGCCACGCCGCCACCGCCCGCACTGCGGCCGGGGCCTGGGCCAGCACAAGCTCGAAGCGCCGCCGTGCGCCGCCGCTCAGCGTGCCCAAGGCGTATTCGCGCGCGAGCCGGTCAAGCCGTTCGGGCAGCAGGTAGTTCATGCGCTGACCCCTGCTGATTGCAGGCAGTCCTTCAGCTTGTCGAGGCCACGCCGTACCCAGGCTTTGGCCGTGCCGAGCGGAACGTTGAGCGACTCGGCAATGTCGGTGTGCACCATGCCCCGGTAATACGCGAGCGCCAGCGCCTGCCGTTGCGAGGCGCCGAGCCCGCTCATGCAGCTGTCGATGTGCGCCTTGGTCAGGCTCTCGTCGAGCAGGCGTTGGGGCTCGAGCGCGGCCTCGCCCGCCACGGCCAGCGCCTCATCGTCGAGCGCCACGGTCGAGCCGCGCTCGGTCTTGCCCGAGCGCAGGGCGTCGATCGCCTTGTTGCGCACGATGTTGATGAGCCAGGTCATGGGCGTGGCCACGACGGGGTTGTAGCCACTGGCGCTGTGCCAGACGTTCATGAAAGCTTCCTGCAGCACCTCTTCGGCGCGGTCCCTGTTGTTCAATATACGGAACGCGACGCTCAACAGATGCGTGCAGGTGGCGCGATAAAGCCGCTCGAAGGCCGCCCGGTCGTGCAAGGCGATGCGCGACAGCAGGGTGGGCAGGTCGTCGGTGGGTGTCATGGGCGTGGGCTTTGCGGGCGAGTCTACAATCGCGCCCCCTCGCGTGACCCCCCTCTTTTCCCGGCTCCTCCATGTACTGCGCCATCGATTTCGGCACCTCCAATTCGGCCATTGCCATTCCGGCCGAGGGCGAGATGCGCCTGGTCGAGCTGGAGCCGGGCCAGCGCACCATGCCCACCGCGGTGTTCTATTACGTCGAAGGGCCCGAGACGAATGGCCCGCCGCGTGCCTTCGGCCGCGCGGCGCTCGCCGCGTATGTCGATGGGGTCGACGGGCGCTTGATGCGCTCGATGAAAAGCATTCTCGGCAGCAGCCTGGTCGAGCAGACCACCGACGTGGGCGGTGGCCGTGGCGTGAAGTACCTCGACATCATCACCGGCTACCTGCTGCACCTGAAAACCCTCGCCGAGCGCCAGGCTGGCCATCGCATCGAGCAGGTGGTGCTGGGCCGGCCGGTGTTCTTCGTCGACGACGAACCCGAGCGCGACGCGAAGGCGCAAGCCGCACTCGAATCGGCCGCGCGCGCGGTGGGTTTCCGCGAAGTGCATTTCCAGTACGAGCCGATCGCCGCAGCCTTCGACTACGAACAAAGTGTCGGCAGCGAGCAGATCGTGCTCGTGGCCGACATCGGTGGCGGTACCTCCGACTTTTCGATCGTGCGTGTGGGCCCGCAGCAAGCCAAGCGGCTCGATCGCAAGAGCGACATCCTCGCCAACCACGGCGTTCACATCGCAGGCACCGACTTCGACCGACGTGTCGAGCTGGCGAGCATCCTCGGCGAATTCGGCTACGGCGCCTTCGGCCCCAGTATCAACGGCGCACCGGCGCGCGAGGTGCCCAGCGCGGTCTACTTCGACCTCGCCACCTGGCACCTGATCAACACCGTTTACAACCCGCAGCGTGTGGCCGAGCTGCGGCAGATGCGCACGTTTTATGCCGACGCTCGCCACCACCAGCGCTTGATGACGGTGGTGAGCGAGCGCCTCGGCCACGAGCTGGCCTCACGCGCCGAAGCCGCCAAGATCAGCGTGGCCGAAGGCGGTCACGCCCGCATCGACCTGGGCCACGTGGAGCGCCACCTGGCGGTGATGCTCACCGAGGGCGAAGCGGTGCAGGCGATCGAAGGCGACCTGGCGCGTATCGTCGACGCGGCGCGTGTCACGGTGGCACAGGCCGGCTTGCGGCCGGAGCAGATCGACGCGCTCTATTTCACGGGCGGTTCGACCGGCCTGCGTTTGCTTGCGCAGCAGATCGCGGCGGCGTTCCCGCAAGCGCGTGCGGTACGGGGCGACCGGTTTGCCAGCGTGGCCACCGGGCTGGCGCTGCATGCGCAGCGCTGGTTCACACGCGGCGTCTGATCAGCGGCGGCGCGACGGCGGCGCGTGCCGCCTTTTAGGCCC
>JACMKJ010000190.1 GCA_014380155.1 Rhizobacter sp.
CAGCCGCGCTTCTTGCGCGCTGGCCTGGCTGGCCTCGATGGAGAACTGCGCCTCCCACAGTGGCGCCACCTGCAGCAGGGAGTGGGTGGGCGTCGTCTGGGTGAAGTCGACGCTCAGGTAGTCGGGCGCACAGGCCGGGTTCACGTAGCGGTCTTCGCACTGCAGCGGCACGCCGTTCTCGAAGTGCACGATCAGCGTGTGGAAGACCGTGTCGCCGCTGTTCAGGCCGAGCTGCAGCGCCAGCTCGGCGCTGGCGCGCTCTTGGCGGGCGGTGTGCACCTCGGCGTGGTGCCGGTGGCCGCGCTCGGCGATCTCGTCGTGCAGGTCGCGGATGGTGAGCGTGGACGACACCTTCGACAAATGCGCCGCAAACGTGCCCACCCCCTGCACCCGCGTCACCAGGCCTTCGGCCAGCAGCTCGCGCAGCGCGCGTGTGACCGTCATGCGGCTCACGCCGAAGCGCGCCACCAGCTCGGCCTCGGAGGGCATCAGCGCCCCCGGCGCCCAGTGCCCGTGGCCAAGCCCTTCTTTCAGGAACTGCTTGACGCGGGCGTAAGGGGCGGCGGGCGCTTCAGGGTGGGGCGCACGTTCTGGGGTGGCTAAATCCATGCGGCGGATCTTAGTTGCCTAGACTTGACTAGACAAGTAGAGTCACGACTTGCCAGATTGTTTTTGCGAGGCCGCCATGACCGATCTCTCGATCACCCACCAGATTGCCCACCACATCGCCCAGCCGCACCCGGTGCGTGCACCGCGTGGTACCCAGCTCAGCTGCAAAAACTGGCTGATCGAAGCGGCCTACCGAATGATCCAGAACAACCTCGATCCCGAGGTGGCCGAAAACCCCGATGCGCTGGTGGTCTACGGCGGCATCGGCAAGGCTGCGCGCAACTGGGACTGCTTCGAGGCGATTCTTTCGGCGCTGAAAAATCTCGGCGAAGACGAAACCCTGCTGGTGCAGTCGGGCAAGCCGGTGGGCGTGTTCCGCACCCATGCCGATGCGCCGCGGGTGCTGATAGCCAACTCCAACCTCGTGCCCAAGTGGTCGACCTGGGAGCACTTTCACGAGCTCGACCGCAAGGGCCTGATGATGTACGGCCAGATGACCGCCGGGTCGTGGATCTACATCGGCAGCCAGGGCATCGTGCAGGGCACCTACGAAACGTTCGTCGAAGCCGGGCGCCAGCATTTTGGTGGCAGCCTCGCCGGCAAGTGGATCCTCACCGCCGGCCTCGGCGGCATGGGCGGCGCGCAGCCGCTGGCGGCGAGTTTTGCGGGGGCTTCGTCGCTCAACATCGAGTGCCAGCAATCGCGCATCGACTTTCGCTTGAAGACACGTTATCTCGACGAGCAGGCCACCGATGTCGACGACGCGTTGGCGCGCCTGGCGCGTTACGCGAAGGAGAAGAAGGCCGTGTCCATCGGCCTGCACGGCAACGCGGCCGAGCTGCTGCCTGAACTGGTGCGCCGCGCGAGAGCCGGTGGCCTGCGGCCCGACCTGGTGACCGACCAGACCTCGGCGCATGACCTGGTGAACGGCTACCTGCCAGTGGGCTGGACGCTCGAAGCCTGGCGTGCCGCCCAGGCCGACGCGTCGCAGCATGCCGGCCTGCGCGACGCTGCAGCACGCAGCTGCGCGGTGCACGTGCAAGCCATGCTCGACTTCCAGGCTCTGGGTGTGCCCACGGTCGACTACGGCAACAACATCCGCCAGGTGGCGTTCGACCAGGGCGTGAAGAACGCGTTTGCCTTCCCCGGCTTTGTGCCCGCCTATATCCGCCCGCTGTTCTGCCGCGGCAAGGGGCCGTTTCGCTGGGTGGCGTTGTCGGGCGACCCCGACGACATCCGCAAGACCGACGCCAAGATGAAGGAGCTGTTCCCGGCCGATGCTGGTTTGCACCGCTGGCTGGACATGGCGGGTGAGCGCATCGCGTTTCAGGGGCTGCCGGCGCGCATCTGCTGGATCGGCCTGGGCGACCGGCACCGTGCGGGCCTGGCGTTCAACGAGATGGTGCGTTCGGGTGAGTTGAAAGCGCCGATCGTGATCGGGCGGGATCACCTGGACAGTGGCTCGGTGGCGTCACCGAACCGCGAGACCGAGGCGATGCGGGACGGGTCGGATGCTGTCTCTGATTGGCCGATGCTCAATGCCTTGCTCAACACGGCGGGTGGGGCGACCTGGGTGTCGCTGCATCACGGCGGGGGTGTTGGCATGGGGTATTCGCAGCATGCGGGGGTGGTGATCGTTTGTGATGGCTCGCATGCTGCGGACAAGCGGCTGGAGCGGGTGCTGTGGAACGACCCCGGCACGGGGGTGATGCGGCATGCGGATGCGGGGTATGACGAGGCGGTGGCGTGTGCGCGGGAGCAGGGGTTGAATTTGCCGATGTTGGGGCGGTGATGTTGTCGCCTTCTTTGCCATGGGCACCTGTCATTCCCGCGGAGGCGGGAATCCAGGATGCTCGCCCGTCTCTACTTGTTCGCACACCACCTGCCGTTCGGGCTGACCCCCCACCCGTTCGGGCTGAGGTATCGAAGCCGTGTGCCGCGTTGCGAAGTGATTTCTTCGTACTTCTAGCGGGTGCGTCGGGATGTGCCCCCGACAGGGCAGTGACTTTCTTTTGCTTCGCCAAAAGAAAGTCACCAAAGAAAAGGCGACCCTCGTCGCCGGTCGGCCCTAGGGGCCGACTGCTCTGCGGTGCTCGGTCTTTGCAGGTCGCGCAGAACTCACTACGCGGCCTGCGGCCGCTGCGTTCAGACAACCGCGCGAAGTCAGTTGTTGATGCGCGCTGCGCGCGCCCTGCAAAGCCCTGCGCTCCTCGACGGCTCGGAAGGGGACCCAAGAGCAATACGGTCGTTGCTTCGCAACGTTCCCTGTCGATACAGACCTACACCACCCCCTCGCCATGAGCACCAAAACACTCATCCCCGGCCAACTCACCTTGGAAGACCTGCAGGCTCTCCACTCGGGCGGCCAAGCCATTGGCATCGTCGACAGCGCCAGAGCCAACATCCGAGCCAGCGCCGCTCTGGTGCAGAAAGCCGCCCAGAGCAGCGCCCCCACCTATGGCGTCAACACCGGCTTTGGCAAACTGGCGTCGACACGCATCAGCGAAGACCAGCTCGACACGCTGCAACTCAACCTGATCCGCTCGCACTCGGTCGGCGTTGGCGAACCCTTGGCGCCGCCGGTCATCAGACTGATGCTTGCGCTGAAAGCCGCGAGCCTGGCCAGAGGCCACTCCGGCGTCCGAGAAGAGGTGATCGACACGCTTCTGAGAGTGCACAACGCAGGCCTCACGCCTTACGTGCCTGCCCAAGGTTCTGTCGGCGCTTCGGGTGACCTCGCTCCACTCGCCCACATGACGCTCGCGCTGATGGGCGAAGGCGAGATGCTGCACAAGGGCCAGCGAGTGCCGGCCTTGCCGCTGCTGCAAGAAGCCGGTATCACGCCACTCAGGCTCGCCGCCAAAGAGGGCCTGGCCCTCATCAACGGCACGCAGACCTCGACCGCGCTCGCGCTGCACGCCTTGCTGAGCTTCGAGCCGGTGCTCGAAGCCGCGCTCGTGGTGGGCGCGCTCACGGTCGATGCAGCGCGTGGCAGTGACGGCCCCTTCGACCCGCGCATTCACCTGCTGCGCGGCCAGCCCGGCCAGATCGACGTGGCCCAGTACTACCGCGCGCTGCTCGCCGGAAGCGAGATCCGCCACTCGCACCTCGAAGGCGACGACCGTGTGCAAGACCCCTACAGCCTGCGCTGCCAGCCGCAGGTGGTGGGCGCCTGCCTCGACCAACTGCGCCACGCTGCGCTTGTGCTCGTTCGCGAGGCCAATGCAGTGACCGACAACCCGCTGGTGTTTGCCGGTGTCGATGGCGCAGAGGGTGAGTTGGTCTCGGGCGGCAACTTTCACGCCGAGCCGGTGGCGTTGGCCTGTGATGCGATGGCGGTCGCCATGGCCGAGGTCGGGGCCATCGCCGAGCGCCGCATCGCGATGCTCATCGACAGCGGCGTGTCTCGTCTGCCGCCTTTCCTGTCGGCCGACGCCGGTCTCAACTCGGGTTTCATGATTGCGCATGTGACCGCGGCCGCGCTCGCGTCGGAAAACAAGTCGCTGGCCCATCCGGCGAGTGTCGACAGCCTGCCCACCTCGGCCAACCAGGAAGACCACGTGAGCATGGCCACCTTCGCTGCGCGTCGGCTGCAGGCCATGATCCACAACGTGTCGCACATCCTGGGCATCGAGCTGCTCGCGGCCGCGCAAGGCATCGAGTTCTTGCGGCCACTGAAGAGTTCACCGCCGCTCGAAGCGGTGCACGCGCTGCTGCGCCAGACCTGCCCCGCCATGCCGCAGGACCGTTACCTCGCCCCCGACATCGAGCGGGCCACGCGGCTGGTGACCGACGGCTCCCTGGCGCGTGTGCTGCGCACTTTGCCGGCTTTGCCGCCGCTGTGGACACCGGCCTGACCGTTCACCCGGTTCGCGGCGCACCGCGGCCCAGGTTGGCCGTGACGAGTGCGGCGCCCAAGGTCACCAGCCACGAGAAGTACATCCACAGCAGGAACACGGGGAACACCGCAAACGCGCCGTACACCGCCCGGTAGGTCGGGATCTTGATCAGGTAGGCCGCAAAGCCGCGTTTGCCCAGCTCAAGCGCGACGCTGGCGAGCAAGGCACCGAAGATGGCGTGGTGCCAGCGCACCCTGGTGTTGGGCACGAAGTGGAACAGGCACGCAAGGCCCACCCAGCTCAGCAGCGCCGGGCCCAATGTCAGCACGAACCTGGCCGACGGCGGCAAGCTGTTGAGCCAGCCCATCGAGATGCCCAGCACGTACGAGCTCGCCCACAGGCTCACGCCGAGCGCCGGCGGCCCCACCGCGAGTACCAGCGCGTACAGCGCCACACGCTTGAGCAGCGGGCGGTTCTTCTTCACGCCCCAGATCTGGTTGAAGGCGTTCTCGATGGTGAGCAGCAGCGCCAGCGCGGCGGCCAGCAGGAACAGGGAGCCCACCAGGGTGAGGCTGTTGGCGTTGGCGGCGAACTGTTGCAGGTACTTCAGCACCGTGCGCGCAATGTCGGCCGGCAGCAGGCTCTTCAGCAGGTGCTCTTCGAGCGCTGCTTCGAATCGTTTGAACACAGGGAAGCGTGTGAACAGCGCAAAGCTCACCGCGATGAAGGGCACGATGGACAGCAGCGTGGTGAAGGTCAGGCTGCCAGCCACCTGTGGCAAGCGCTCCTTGCGAGCGCGCTGGAAGGTGAGGCGGATCAGGCTGAACATGCGGTGTCATTGTGCAATCTGCGCGAGATACTGACGCTCATGAGTGTCTACCTGCTCTTTCCCGCGGATCGTCGGCGTGTGCTGGCCTTGATCGGTGCTGCCGCATGGCCAACGCTTTCGCAGGCGCAGGCGCGCTTTCCCGACCGGCCGATCCAGTTGATCGTGCCCTTCGCCCCCGGTGGCATTGCCGACATCACCGCCCGCGCGGTGGCCGAGGTGATGAGCCAGCGGCTCGGCCAGCCGATCGTCGTCGACAACCGGCCGAGCGCCGGCAGCATCGTGGCGAGCCAGGCGGTGGCCGTGGCCAAACCCGACGGGCACACGCTGCTGCTGATGAGCAATGGCAACGCGGTCAGCGTGGGCCTCTTCAAGAAGCTGCCCTACGACACGAAGAAGGACTTCGTGGGCATCAGCACGCTGGGCTACTTCGACATCGGCCTGTTCGTGCCGGCCGGCTCGCGCTTTGCATCGCTGAAAGACATCGTTGCCCATGCCAAGGCCAACCCCGGCAAGCTCAACGTGGGCTCGATCTCGGCCGGCAGCACCCAGCACCTGGCGGCCAAGATGTTCGAGACGGTGGCGGGGCTCGACGTGGTACTTGTGCCCTACAAGGGCAGCCCCGCGGTGCTGGCGGCGCTGCGCACCGGCGAGATCGACCTGGCGTTCGAGATCCTCGGGCCGATGCTGCCGCAGGTGCAATCGGGTGTGGTCAAGGCGCTCGCGGTGTCGTCGGACAAGCGCAACCCCGCGCTGCCAGACGTGCCCACTGCCATCGAGGCGGGTGTGCCCGGCTTCAACGTTGCGTCGTGGAACGCACTGGCCGCACCGGCCGGCACGCCGCCCGCCGTGATCGAGCTGCTCAACCGCACGGCGCGCGAAGCGATGGCCTTGCCCGCCGTGCGCGACAAGCTCGCCAAGCTCGGCATGCGTGTCGCGCCGAGCACGCCGGCCGAGCTGGAGCGGCTGCTCGCCAGTGAGATCGATCGCTGGGGCCATGTGATCCGCGCCGCCAAGATCGAACCCGAGTAAGTACTCAGCGGCGCACCTCGAAGATCAGGTTGAACGGCGTTTCGGCCGCGCGCCTGAAGTGCGTGAACCCGGCCTTGCGGAACACGTCGGCCAGGCGTGCCTCGCCGGCCTGCCCGCCGAGCACCAGCTTGCCGCCCTCGGAGATGGCGTGTGCGCAGCACATCAGCGCCGAGCCGGCGTAATACATCTGCCCCACCGGGTTGAGGTTGTCTTCGACGCGGTCGTTGGCAAACGGCTCCACCAGCATCACCGTTCCGCCAGGCGCCAGCACCTCGGCGGCGTGGCGTGCGGCAGCGACCGGGTCGCCCAGGTCGTGCAGCGTGTCGAAGAAGCAGATCAGGCCATAGCGCTGGTCGGGGTAGTCGACTGCGCGGGCCATGCTGAACTCGGCCCGTCGGGCCACGCCGCCCATCGCCGCGTTGCGCTGTGCCTCGGCGAGCGAACCGGCATGGGTGTCGAAGCCGTGGAAGCGCGAGTTCGCAAACGCCTGCGCCATCAGCACGGTGGAGTGGCCGTGGCCACAGCCCACGTCGGCCACGTTGATGCCGGCTTCGAGCTGGGCCACCACGCCGTCGAGCGCGGGCAGCCACTGCGGCACCAGGCTCGCGCGGTAACCGTTGCGGTAGAACGCCGCCACGCCGCACGACATGCGCGCATCGTGCTCGCCCCAGGCCACGCCGCGGCCGGTGCGAAACGCGTCGAGTGCCTTGTTCTCGTCGGCCCACATCGCTGCCGGCACGTTCCAGGCGTGCGGGATGTAGAGCGGGCTCTCTTCGTCGGCCAGCACCATCGCCTGCTCGGGTGAGAGCTCGTAGGTGTCGCTGAGCGCGTGGTAGCCGACGTAGCCGCCAGCGGCCTGTGCGTTCAGCCACTCGCGCACGTAGCGCTCGCCGCAGCCAGCGCGCTTGGCCACCTCTCTGGCGCTCAGCGGGCCGGCGCCGGCCATCGCCTTGTACAGGCCGAGCTTGCTGCCCAGGCTGACCATGATGCCGGTGTAGCCGGTGGTCAGGTCGCCGATGGCACGCATGGCAAAGGCTTCGAGTTTGGTTTGATCGATCACGGGGGTGTCCATGGGTTGTGTTCCTGTGAGGTGTTCATGTCGGCTCAACGAACCGGTGCGAGTGCTTCGGACACCGACTGGCCGATGCCTCGGCCCTGGCGGCGCCCGTCTTTGACGGCGTGGCGGAAGTGGATGCCGGCGTAGATGCGCGACATTCCGTTTTCTTGCGCCGCTTGCGAGAAGCCGCGGTAGGGGCGGGCCACGCCGGGCAGCGTCATGCTGGTCACGGTGTAGCGTTGCTTGTCACCGAAGAGGTCGATCAGCACCTCGGCGGCGGCCCAGCCCAGCACCGTGTGGGTGGAGGGGTAGTCGGGCACCGGGGGCGTCACCAGCAGAGGCTGCCAGTTGGCATCGGCTTCGGTCAGCGGGTTGCCATCGGTGGCCGCCGCCTGGATGGCCGTCACCGGGCGCCAGAAGCGGTGCTCGTACTTGGCGGCAAAGCCGGCGATGAAGCCGTCGGCCATCGCGAAGTGCAACAGGGTGAAGGCGCGCGCCGCTTCCCAGTTGTCGAGGCCACGTTGGCGCACCACGCCATTGGCGATGCGATTCCAACCCGAGGTGGAGTCTTCGTACCAGAAGTTCGCGATCTCCGACTGTTCGGCGGTGCGGATCGTGCTGTGCACGTGACCGATCGATTTCACATGGGCCAGGTCGTGTGCGTACTGCACGCTGCCCACTGCCTGCGGCCCTTCGGTGGTGTGGTCACGCAGGTCGATGACGAACGGCTGCACACAGCCCCAGCCCGGCAGGCCGGCAAAGTTGAAGGGCGCGGTGAACTGGTATTCGCCAGCGCCGGTGCGTGGCACATAGGCTTCTGCGGCGCTCTCGGCGCCATCACCCTGGCGGCGGTTCATCGTGGCCCACGCGGCGGCCTGGCCGGTGGCGATGCCGGCGGTCTTGGCCGCGCTGTCGCGCACGTTCATCAGCGCGCGGCCGTAGGCGGTTTCGACCAGCGTGGCCTGCTCGGGCAGCAGCCTCACCAGCACTTCACGCGCGGCTGCGGCCACCGCCGCATCGGGGGACGCTTTCGGAGCCTTTTGCAGACCGGGCGTGTAGGGCTGGTAGCGGCGGTCGATGGCGTTGAGCGCGTCGTGCATCGACGCATGCAGGATCGCCATCGTGCGCGATTGCACCATCGGGTTGGTGCCCTGGCTCGGCGCGAAGGCCTCGGCGGCGATGCTGTTCCAGTGCACCACGGCGTTGGCTTGATGCTGGTGGGGTGCGCGGGTCGTGTCGCTGGCAATGGCCTGCTGCGGCACGGTGAGCGACGCGGCAAGGCCGAACATCGCGGCCAGGCTCAAGACGCGGCCGAAGGCACGTCGTGTGGTCAGGTGGGTCTTCATGGTTTAGGCTTTCTCTCTTGAAACGAGATGGGTTGAACAAGGCACTCATGGTCGCGACGCGACGCGTTTTGCGGCAGTGCTCAAATCGCCCTAGACCGGTTCGTTCGTGCCAACCTGAACAATCTCGCCATGCCCAGACCCCTCTCCCGAACCGCTTCGACCGCACGCCCCGCGGCGCGCCACATCGCCTTGCTGGCCTTGCCCGATGCGGTGGTGTCCACGCTGGCCGGCATCTACGACGTGATGAATGCGCCCGCGCTGATGAAGCAGGCGAACGACCACACGGGCCCCCCATTCCACGTAGAGATCGTGGGGGAGTCGGTCGGCCCGATCGAGCTGGCCAGTGGCGTGCCGATCCAGGTGCAGCGCGCGGTCGACAGCGTGGAGACGACCGACATCGTCATCGTGCCGTCGGTGCTCTTGGGCGCGGGGGGCTGGCAGACCGGCCGCTACCCCCGGCTCGTGGAGTGGGCGCAGCGCATGCACGCCGGCGGCGCGGTGCTGTGCTCCGCCTGCTCGGGCATCTTCCTGCTGGCCGAGACGGGCTTGTTCGACGGCAAAGACGCTACCGTGCACTACAGCTACGCGCAAGAGTTCAACGCCGTCTACCCGGCGGTGACCATCCACCCCGAGCGTGTGCTGGTGATCGCGGGCCCGCGTGAAGACCTGGTCACCTCGGGTGCCTCGATGACCTGGCACGACCTGGCGCTCTACCTGATCGCCCGTTATGCCGGCGCCACCGACGCACAAGAGGTGGCGCGCATGTACGCGCTGCAATGGCACCAGGACGGCCTCGCTCCCTACATCACCTTCAAGGGCAAGAGCGACCATGGCGACGCCGAGATCGAGGCCTCGCAGCGCTGGTTGAGCACGCACTTCTCGGTCGCCAGCCCGGTCGAAGAAATGATCAAGCGCTCCAAGCTCGCCGAGCGCACTTTCAAACGGCGATTCACTGCGGCCACCGGGGTCGCGCCGATCGCCTACGTGCAACGCCTGCGCATCGAAGACGCCAAGCGCCGGCTCGAGCGCACCGATGCGCCGGTCGACGAGATCAGCTGGCGTGTGGGCTATGAAGACGCGGCCTTCTTTCGCCGCCTGTTCAAGCGCACCACCGGCTTGGCGCCGGGGGCTTACCGCAAGCGCTTCTGCATCCCGGAGTTCGCGCGGCCTTGATGTAGCCCCAACGAAGCGTGGCAGAGCCGGCGCCGATCAATGGGTTTGTGCAGGCCCCGATGAGGGTAGCGCGAGCGCGCGCTGCAACAGCAAGGCGCGTTCGCGCTCGTTGCGTGTGAGTGCGGCGGCGCGCTCGAACTCGGCGCGCGCTTCGTCGTGTCGCCCCAACTTGGCCAGCAGGTCGCCGCGCACGCTGGGCAGCCACTGGTAGTTTTGCAGCGAAGGTTCGTCGCGCATCGCATCGACGAGGGCCAGCCCCTCGGCCGGGCCGAAGGCCATGCCTACCGCCACCGCACGGTTGAGCTCGATCACCGGCGAGGGCGCGGTTTGCGCGAGCGCGTCGTACAGCGCGGCGATCTGCGCCCAGTCGGTGTCGGCAGCGCTGCGGGCGCGTGCATGGCAGGCGGCAATGGCGGCTTGTAGCGCATACAGGCCGAGCGCGCCGCCCAAGGCTTCCACGCGCTCCAGGCCACCCAGGCCGCGGCGGATCAACAGTTGATCCCAGCGCCCCCGGTCCTGGTCGAGCAGGAGCACCGGCCGGCCTTGTGCATCGATTCGCGCGGCGGCGCGCGAGGCTTGCAGCTCCATCAAGGCCACCAGCCCGTGCACCTCGGGCTCGTCGGGTGCGAGGCCGGCGAGCACACGGCCCAGACGCACGGCTTCGTCGCACAGGGCGGGGCGCATCCAGTCGTCACCGGCGGTGGCGGTGTAACCCTCGTTGAAGATGAGATAGATCACTTCGAGCACCGAGGCCAGGCGCGGTGCGATGGCGTCGCCGCGCGGCAGCTCGAACGGCACCTTGGCTGCGCTGAGCGTGCGCTTGGCGCGCACGATGCGCTGCGCGATGGTGGGCTCGGGCACCAGGAAAGCCCGCGCGATCTCGCCCGTGCTCAAGCCCCCCAGCAGCTTGAGCGTGAGCGCGGTGCGCGCCTCTGTCGAGAGCACCGGGTGGCAGGCGGTGAAGATCAGGCGCAGCAGATCGTCGCCGATCTGGTCGGCGCGGGCGGCGTCGAGGGCGTCGACGAAGTCCGGCACGATCAAGGCCTCTTGCGCTTCGAGCTCATGGCCCATCTCCTCGTGCTTGGCGGCGAGCAACTTCTCTCGGCGCAGGTGGTCGAGTGCGCGGTTCTTCGCCGTGGTCATCAACCACGCGCCCGGGTTGTTGGGCACGCCCGACTCGGGCCAGTGCTCCAGCGCCGCCACCAGCGCGTCTTGCGCCAGCTCTTCGGCCAGGCCGACGTCGCGCACCAGGCGCGCCACACCGGCGATGATCTTGGCGGCCTCGATTCGCCAGACCGCGTCGATCGCCTGCTGCGTTGCCTGGGTGGTCATCAGTTGGGTGGCGGTGCGTTCGGGTCCATGTACATCAGCTCCCAGACGTGGCCGTCGAGGTCTTCGAAGCTGTGGCTGTACATGAATCCGTGGTCTTGCACCGGGCTGGGCGTGCTGCCGCCGCCGGCCACCGCCTTGGCCACCAGCTGGTCGACCTCGGCCTTGCTCTCGCACGACAGGCAGATCAACACCTCGACGCTCTTCTTCGCGTCGGCGATCTGCTTCTTGGTGAAGGTCTGGAAGAAGGGCTCGGTGAGCAGCATCGCGTGGATGGTGTCGCTGATCACCAGACAGGCGCCCTGGTCGTTGCTGAACTGCGGGTTGAAGTGGTAACCCATGCCCTCGAAGAAAGTGCGTGAGCGCGGCAAGTCCTTGACGGGCAGGTTGACGAAGATGAGTTTGTTCACGGGGGTTCCTTGGGTTGAACTATTCAGCGGCGCTCGGCAATCGCCTTGAGGCTGGTCAGGCCGGTCTCGAAGTCGCGGCCGACCATCTTGTCCATGTTGAAGATCACGCCCATCAGCTTGCCGAGAAAGGGGCATGGCCCGCGCATGGCCCAGGTCACGTCGGTGCTGGCCGGGCCCTGGGGTGAAAGCGTGAAGTCGATGACGTTGTTGCAGGCCATGGGTGCGGTCATCACGAGCGACATCGTCACGCGGTTCGGCTCAGACGGTTCGATGATCGTGATGCTGCCTTTGCCCACGTTCTTGTTGCCGTCGAAATCGAAGGCCGCGCCCGGGCCGGCGTTGGGGCCGCGGTAGGTGCCTTTCATCTCCGGGTCTTTCTGGTTGTAGGGGTTCCAGGTGTTGAAGCGCTGCATGTCGTTGATGAGCGAGCGGATGCGCTCGGCCGGTGCCTGGATTTCCATCGAGCGCTGGATCTGCATCGTGTCGGGCCGGGTGGCGGCGTAGAGCAGCAGGGCCACCACCGCCACGGCCAGCACGAGGGCGATGGCGGCGATCATGCTGCGGCTCCCTGGCTCATGCCCATCTCGCGAAAGCGCTCGACCGACTGGCCCGGCGCGAAGTCTTCGAGCTCGAACATCTGGCGCACCTCGATCTCGGCGTCTTGTTGCTCGCCCATCGGTGCGGGGAAGCGCCGGGTCCATTCGATCGCCTCTTCACGCGAACGCACCTGGATGATCGTGTAGCCGGCCACCAGCTCCTTGGTCTCGGCGAAGGGGCCGTCGACCAGGGTGCGCCGCCCGCCGCTGTAGCGGATGCGCCAACCGCGGGCGCTGGGCTGCAGGCCGTTGCCGTCGAGCAGCACACCGGCCTTGACCAGTTGTTCGTGGTAGTCGGCCATGGCAGCCATCAAGCCCTCTTCGGGCAAGATGCCGGCCTCGGAGCGGGCTGTGGCCTTGACGATGATCATGAATCGCATGTCGCTTCTCCTTCGTGGTGGGTGTGGGTGGAACCGTTGAGAAACTCGGTTCACATCCACACGACGAACGAGGGCTGGCCTTTTCGACACGCGTCAGGTTGTGTGAGAACCCGAGGCCAGCGGATTCACTGGTAGCACGGGCCCAGCTCCCGCACTTCCACCGTGCACCACTCGGCGGCCGGGCAAGCGGCGGCCATGGCGACGGCCTCTTCGCGGGTGGCGCAATTGAGCAGGAAGAAGCCGCCGATCATTTCCTTGGCCTCGGCGAAGGGCCCGTCGAGCACCTGGGTCTTACCGTTGCGCACGGCCACCCGCGCGGCGTCGTCCTGCGACTTGAGCGACTCCACGGCCTGCAGCAGGCCGCGCTGCTTGAGGGAGTTTCCGAAGTCGACCATGCGTTGGTAGGCCTCATGGCCTTCGGCGTCGGTGCGCGTGCGGCGTTGGTGGGTGGGTTCGACGATCAGCAGCAGGTAGCCCATCGGAATTCCTCGGGTTCTGGAAAGGCGAAAGGATAGACCACGCGAGTGATGCGTCGTGATGGCACGAAGTCTGCCCCGCCTTGCCTTGCCCGTCTTCCCGTCACAGGCGGGAAGGCAAATCCATCGTTCTCCATGCAGGCTGCTGTTCGAGGGCCCGCGTCGCCTCGTGCCGATCGAACGGCTCTGCATCGAGTTGTTTGTCGCGAGCGACGCAACCGCCGTGCGTTCGGTCAACCAACATGTGTACCAACTTCGACGCAAGCTCAATCAACTCGCCATCGACGGCGACGGCTTGCGCATTGAAGCCTTGTACGGCGCGGGTTACCAGCTCGCGCGATGACGCACACCTTGACACATCGTCCGCGCTGAGTTGGGCACAGTGGAGCTTGGGCACGCGGGCCGGGCTTGTACACATCGCGATAGAGGTGTCGGCGATGGCACCCATCCTGCCCGTACTTTTGACAGACCGGCTGATGTTGAGTTTTGCTGAAGATCTTCTGCAGCAGCCATGTCGCCCCATCAACAAAGAACAATCACAGGAGTTTCGACCATGGACATGCAGCACCCAGGCACCGCGGATCAGCCGCGGTCGCGCATTGCGCTGACCTTGACCTCTCTCGTCATCGCCGCGGCCGCGCTCAGCGCCTGCGGGGGCGCCGACAAGTCCCCCGACGGAGCCGGTTCCACACCCCCGCCGGCGGCTGCACCTGCC
>JACMKJ010000191.1 GCA_014380155.1 Rhizobacter sp.
CCAGCTGCTCGCGCGCCGCTGCGCGAAAGGTGTCTGCAGCGGCCAGCAGCACTTTTTGCCCACCGTCGGCGAGGTGGCGCGTGAGCTTGCCGATGCTCGTCGTCTTGCCGGCGCCGTTCACACCCACGACCATCATCACCATCGGCCGATGCTCGCCCACCTGCAAAGGCTTCTCGAGCGGCTTGAGCAACTCGGCCACGGCATCGGCCAGCAAGCCTTTCACGGCAGCAGGGTCGGTCACGCGCTCCTCTTTGACACGACGCTTCAGGTCGCTCAGCAAGAACTCGGTGGCTTTCACGCCCGCATCGGCCATCAGCAACGCGGCTTCGAGGTCTTCGTAGAGCGCGTCGTCGATCTGCGTGCCGGTGAACACACGGGCGATGCTGGAGCTGGTCTTGCGCAAACCGCCGCGCAGCTTGTCGAGCCAGTTGCTGCGTTCCGGTTCGGGGGGTGGCGGGGCGACCACTGGGACAACAGGTGCCGACGCAAGCTCGGGCGCCACGGGTTTTTTCTTGAAGAAGCTGAACATGCGGGTCCGGGTGGAGTGGCGAAGCGAACGCCAGAAAGTGGTGGCTATAATGCGCGGCTCAGGCGCTTTAGCTCAGCCGGTTAGAGCGACGGAATCATAATCCGCAGGTCCGGGGTTCGAATCCCTGAAGCGCCACCAAATCGTCCTACCCTGCGGCTCCGGTCTTTTGACCTGGAGCCGTTGTTGTTTGTGGTGCATGCTTGCACACATTCCTTTCACAGCCACTGGATCTACACCATGTACCGCTGTCTCATTGCTGCTGTTGCCACCGTCGCTTTTGCCCTGCCCGCTGCGGCCCAGGTGCAACGCAATTTCCCTCAGAACGCCTTGCGCGGAACCATCACCTTCGGCTCGCCGCCGCAGATCCTGCTCAACGGCAAGCCCACTCAGCTGGCCCCTGGCTCGCGCATCCGCGGTGAAAACAACCTGCTGGTCATGTCAGGCGCACTCGTCAGCGCCAAGGGCACCGTCAACTACACCATTGACCAATCCGGCCTGGTGAGAGACGTGTGGATCCTGCGTAAGGAAGAGCTCTCGATGAAGCCCTGGCCCGAAACGCTGGAGCAAGCGCAAGCGTGGCAGTTCGACCCCACCGCGCAGACCTGGACCAAGCCCTGAAGACGGGGCCGCACCATGTCAAACCATTCCAAGAAGGTCTTCATCAAGACCTTCGGCTGCCAGATGAACGAGTACGACTCGGACAAGATGGCCGATGTGCTCGCCGCCGCCGAAGGTTATGAACCCACGACAGACGTCGACCAGGCCGACCTGATCCTGTTCAACACCTGCTCGGTGCGCGAAAAGGCGCAAGAGAAGGTCTTCAGCGACCTCGGGCGTGTGAAGCACCTCAAGGCCAAGGGCGTGTTGATCGGCGTGGGCGGTTGTGTCGCCAGCCAGGAAGGCGCGGCCATCATCGAACGTGCGCCGTATGTCGACGTGGTGTTCGGCCCGCAAACCCTGCACCGCCTGCCGCAGATGCTCGCGCAGCGCCTGCACGAGCGCCGCCCGCAGGTGGACATCAGCTTCCCCGAGATCGAAAAGTTCGACCACCTGCCGCCCGCGCGGGTCGAAGGCGCCACCGCCTTCGTGAGCATCATGGAAG
>JACMKJ010000192.1 GCA_014380155.1 Rhizobacter sp.
AGCGCAGAAGGCCGCCGCATGAAGCTCGCCGTGAACGGCCGCGAGGCCTACGCCTACACCGGCGGTAAGGCGTTCGACGCGAGCCTGCCCGCGGTTGTGTTCATCCACGGCGCCATGCACGACCACAGCGTGTGGGCTCTGCAAACTCGCTCGCTCGCACACCAGGGCCATGCGGTGCTGGCGGTGGATCTGCCCGGCCACGGCCGCAGCGCCGGGCCGGCACCGGCGAGCGTGGAAGACGCGGCGCAATGGGTGATCGATGTGCTGGCGGCAGCCGGCGTGAAGCATGCCGCGCTGGTCGGCCACAGCCTGGGCTCGCTGATCGCACTGGAGGCTGCGGCCCAGCTCGGTGCGCGGGCGACCCATCTGGTGCTGGTGGGCACCGCTTTCCCGATGAAGGTGTCGCCCGCCTTACTGAGCACCTCGCTCGAAGCGCCGCTGAAGGCCATCGACATGGTGAATGCCTTTTCGCACTCCACGCTCGGCGCCAAACCATCTTCACCGGGGCCGGGCAGCTGGCTGCGCGGCGGCAACAGGGCCTTGATGCGCCGCTTGCAGTCGGCGTATGCGGTAACGGGCCAAGGCAACCTCTTCCACCACGACTTTCTGGTCTGTGACGGCTACACGGCCGGGATGGAATCGGCCGCCAAGGTGCGCTGCCCGTCGCTGCTGATCGTGGGTGAAAACGACCAGATGACCCCTCCCAAAAGCGCTAAACCGCTGACAGACGCCTTGAATGCCAACTGCGTCACATTGCCTGCCGGACATTCCCTGATGGGAGAAGTGCCCGACGGGGTGTTGAATGAACTCCGCTCATTTTTTGCCCGGAGCAGCCCGTGAACACCAGCGCCGCCGATCCCAAATCGCTCAAGACTTTTGCCGAGTTCTACCCCTTCTATCTGAGCGAGCACAGCAACCGCACCTGCCGCCGCCTGCACTTCGTGGGCTCGACTCTTGCGTTGCTCTGCTTCGCCACGGCGGTGGCGCGTGGGCAACCGGTTTACCTGCTCTACGGCCTGCTGTGCGGCTACGGCTTTGCCTGGCTCGGCCACTTCGGGTTCGAGAAGAACAAGCCCGCGTCGTTCAAGCGCCCCTTGTTCAGCTTCATGGGTGATTGGGTCATGTACAAGGACATCTGGGTCGGCAAGATTCCGCTCTGAGCCCTCAGCTCGACACACGATGAACGCCCCGCCTTCATCCACTCTGCAACGGCTGGCCCACATCGAGCGGCTGGTCGACGCGATCGACCTGCCGATGGCGCGCTGGGACCGCCTGGCCCGCCTGGTCTTCTGCAACATGCCCTACCTGCACTGGACTGGCCGCACGCGCGAGCAACTGCTCGGCAGCACGCTGCAAGAACTGTTCGGCGAAGAGGCCTGGCAGATTGCGCAGCCGGCCTTCGTGCAGGCCTTCGAGGGCCGCACCGTCAACTACGAGCGCCGCCTCACGCACAACGGCCAGTCCGGGCGCTGGGCGCGCATCCAGGTGTTCCCCGACGCCGATGGCCATGGCGAGGTGGAAAGCGTGTTCACCATCGCCTTCGACATCCACCAGGACGTGGTCGAACGCGAGGCCCTCGCCGCAGCCCGCCAGCGGCTCACGCACTTCACCGAAAACATCCCCTACCCGCTGACCTACGTCGACCGCCACTTCGTGCTGCAGTTCGTCAACAAGGCCTACATCGAAGCCACCGGCCAGCCGCCCACCCATATGCTGGGCAAGCCCATCGGCGACGTGCGTGGTGCCAAACGCTGGGAAGAGCACCGTGCCTACTTCGAGCGTGCGCTCGAGGGCAAGACGGTGCAGTACACCCGCTTGGTCAACCTGGCCACGCAGGGCCCGCGCTGGGTGCGCACCAGCTACGTGCCCGACTTCGACGCCGACGGCGCCGTGGTCGGCCTCTACACCGTGACAGTCGACGTGCACGACCTCACCCTGAGCCAGGAGAACCTCAAGCGCAGCGTCGAGCGCGACCCGCTCACCGACGTGCTGAGCCGCCGCGCCATGATGGACAGGCTCGACGCAGCGCTCGCCAACGTGAAAGAAACACCAGTTGCCTTGTTCTTCGTCGACCTCGACGGCTTCAAGGCCGTCAACGACAGGCTCGGGCACCGTGCAGGCGATGCGCTGCTGGTCGGCGTGGCGCAGGCGCTGCAAAGCGCGGTGCGCGCCGAAGACTCGGTGGCGCGCTTCGGCGGTGACGAGTTCCTGGTGCTGGCCGCGCTGCGCGACGAAACCGGCGCACATGCGCTGGCGCTCCACATGCTCGACGCCGTGCGCAGCGTCACGGCGCAGCCGGTGAGCGCGAGCATCGGCTACGCGCTGGCGCCGTCAGATGCAGACCAGCCGCTCAAGCTCCTGCAGCTGGCCGACGAAGCCATGTACGAAGCCAAGCACCGCGGCAAGAACTGCGTGGTGCACGGCGGCGCGTCGCTGGCGCCGCAGGCCATCAGTTCTGAATGAGCTGCTGCAGCGTCATCTCGCCAAAGCCGGCCTGCTGCCAGAAGCCGCGCAAGGTGGGTGAGGGGTCGAGCAGCACCTGCGCCAGCAGCGGCTGTGCGGGTGTGGTGGCCGGGTCGCACAGCAACACGTAGCGCGCCGCGCCTTCTTCATCGAGCCGGCCGACCCAGTCGATGGCGACAAGGGTGTCGAGCAGCGGCTCGATCTGCAGCGGGTCGGTGCGCATCGTTTCTGACAACTGCGCTGCGCTGATGCCATGCGTGCTCAAGGCCCGCGCCGAGGCCAGCTCGCGCAGCATGCTCACCACCAACTGAAAGCGATAGCCCGGTGTCGACGGCCGACGCACCACCCGCATCTGCAGGCTGGGCGCATAGGCGGCCACCACCGCGCCCAGCAACACCACCACCCAGCCGAGGTAGATCCAGATCAAGAGAATGGGCACGGTGGCAAAGGCGCCGTACACGTTGGCATAGGTCGGCACGCTGCCGAGATACCAAGCCAGGCCACGTTTGGCCAGCTCGAAGCCAGCCGCCACGAACAGCCCGCCGGCCAGCGCGTGCCGCCATTGCACGTGGGTGTTGGGCACGTAATGGAACAAGGAGGCCATGGCGCCCGAGAACAGCACGAACTGCAAGGTGTTGAGCAGAAAGCTGACGCCGCCGGGCAGGTCGGCGACGAAGCCTTTGCTGGCCGAGATGGCGTAGGAGCTGAAGGTCAGGCTCACCCCCAGCAGCAGAGGCCCGAGCGTCACGGCCGCCCAGTACACCAGCACCCGCTGCGTCATCGGCCGCGGTTTGCGCACGCGCCAGATGTTGTTGAGCGTGCGGTCGATGGTGAGCATCAGCGCCAAGGCGGTGAACACCAGCACCACCAGGCCAAAGGTGCCCAGGCGGTTGGCCTTGCTCGCAAACTGCGTCAGCGCGCCCAGCACCGGCCGCGCAATGCTGTCTGGCACCAGGGCTTGCAGGAAGTACTTCTGCAACGCGTCCTGGAATTTGTAGAACATGGGGAACGCGGTGAACAAGGCCAGCATCACCGTGACCAGCGGCACCAGCGAGATCAGCGTGGTGAAAGTGAGGCTGCCGGCGGTCAGGCCAAGGCGGTCTTCGCGAAAACGCTGGCGCAGGGTGCGCAGCGTGTCGAGCCAGGGCCAGTGTTGAAGCGTGTTCAGCAGATCGGTCAGGCGTGCTCTCCAACCGAGCTTGAACGGGGACGGGAAATTCATTTGCGGCATCATAGCCAGCGATGACTGCCTCTCTCCCCTCTGCTATCCCCCCTTTCGTCAGCCGCACACGCGCCCTCGCCGTGGCGAGCCTGCTTGGTTTGATCGTGTTGTGCCTGGCCTGGGAGCTGTGGCTTGCGCCGCTGCGCCCCGGCGGCTCTTGGCTCGCGCTGAAGGCCTTGCCGTTGACGCTGCCCTTGGCGGGACTGCTGAAGAACCGCATGTACACCTACCGCTGGGTGAGCTTGCTGGTGTGGGTGTATTTCACCGAAGGTGTGGTGCGCGCCACCAGCGACCGCGGGCCGGGTGTGCCGCTGGCCATCATCGAAGTGCTGTTGTGCCTGGCGCTTTTCACGGCCTGTGCACTGCATGTGCGCTGGCGTTTGCGCAGCGGCAAAGTGGCCGAATGAACGCCCTGGTCAACGCCTTGCGCACGGCCGTGGGCGCTTCCAACGTGCTGGTCGAAGGCGACCTGTCGGCTTACGAACAAGACTGGCGCAAACGCTACCGTGGCCGCGCGTTGGCCGTGGTGCGACCGGCCAACACCACCGAGGTATCGGCCGTGGTTAAGCTGTGCGCGCGCCACGACGCGGGTCTGGTGCCGCAAGGCGGCAACACCGGCCTGGTGGGCGGCTCGGTGCCCGATGCCAGCGGCACGCAGGTGCTGCTGAGCCTGTCGCGCATGAACCGCGTGCGTGGCCTCGATGCGGCGAACCTCACGCTGACGGTCGAAGCCGGCTGCGTCTTGCAAGCCGCGCAAGAAGCGGCCGCTGCGCAAGGCTTTCTGTTCCCGCTGAGCCTGGCCGCCGAAGGCAGCTGCACCCTCGGCGGCAACCTCGCCACCAACGCCGGCGGCACACAAGTGCTGCGCTATGGCAATGCGCGCGAGCTGTGCCTGGGGCTCGAGGTCGTCACCGCGCAAGGCGAGGTGTGGGACGGCCTGGCCGGCCTGCGCAAAGACAACACCGGCTACGACCTGCGTGACCTCTTCATCGGCAGCGAGGGCACGCTGGGCGTGATCACCGCCGCCACGCTCAAGCTCTACCCGCAGCCCGCTGCGCGCATGACGGCGCTGGCGGCCCTGCCCTCGCTGGAGGCCGCGGTGTCGCTGCTGCAGCTGGCACAAGCCCGGCTGGGCTCAGGCCTCACGGGCTTCGAGGTGATGAACCGGTTCTCGCTGTCGCTGGTTCGCAAGCACTTCCCGCAGCTGCGCCAGCCGCTGCCCGAGGCGGAGTGGACGGTGCTGCTGGAGCAGTCCGACACCGAAAGCGAGGCCCACGCACGCGGCCTGTTCGAAGGCCTGCTCGAGTCAGCGATGGAGCGCGGACTCATCACCGATGCGGCAGTGGCCGAAAGCATCGAGCAGTCGCGCACCATGTGGCACCTGCGCGAGTCCATTCCGCTCGCGCAACCCGAAGAGGGGCCGAATATCAAGCACGACATCTCGCTGCCCGTGTCGCGCATCCCCGGCTTCGTGGCGAGCACCGATGCGGCCTTGCAGGCGGCCTTCCCCGGCACCCGCTCGGTCAACTTCGGCCACCTGGGCGATGGCAACCTGCACTACAACCTGCAGGCGCCGCTGGGTGTCGACGGTGCCGCATTCCTGCGTGAACACGAGCACGCGGTGAACACCCTGGTGTACGACGCGGTGTCGGCCTGCGGCGGCTCGATCTCGGCCGAACACGGCGTGGGCTCACTCAAGCGCGACGAACTCGCACAGCGCAAGTCACCCGTGGCCTTGCAGATGATGCGAGCGATCAAAAACGCGCTCGACCCGCAGGGTGTGATGAACCCGGGCCGCATGCTGTAAGACCAAAGGGTCAACGGCTGGCTTCGTCCAGCAGCCAGGCCGCAAAGTCGTTCACCTCCGGCTTGTCGGCCGAGGCGATCGAGCCTAGCAGGTGGTACCCCATCGGCGAGGCCAGCTTCTGGCTGAACGGGGCGACCAGCTTGCGCTCCTTGATCAGCCCGTTGGTGAGCGGAAAGCGACCCAAGGCCACGCCCTGGCCGCGCACCGCGGCATTCATCATCTGGTCGTAGTCTGAAAAGTGCAGCGCGCCCGCGGGCTTGAGCTGCTCGATCTGCATCGCCCGCAACCACAGCGACCAATCGGGCAACTGGGCGTTGTCGTGGGCACCGTGCAGCAGGGTGTGGTGTTGCAGGTCTTCGGGCCGCTTCAGGGGTTTGCCCATCTGCTTGCGCAATGCAGGGCTGCACACCGGTGTCATCACCTCGCCGAACAAGCGCACTGATGCGGGGCTGGCGGCACTCGTGGGCCCATAGCGGACGGCCAGGTCGACGCCGTCGCGGTCAAGGTTGACGAGGCTCAGGCTGACCGAGATGCGCACGTCCACGTCGGCATGTGTGGCCGTGAAGGCCGACAAGCGCGGGATCAGCCACAAGCCAGCAAACCCCGGCGTGGTGGTAACGAGCACCGTCTTCTGCCGCTGCTCCTGGCGCAAGCGGGCGGTGACGCTGTGCAACTGCTGCAGCACGCCGGCGGTCGTGGCCTGGAGCTGCTGGCCGGCTTCGGTCAAACGCAGGGCGCGGTGCAGGCGCTGAAAGAGGGGCACGTTCAACCGCGCTTCGAGTGCAGCGATCTGGCGGCTGACGGCCGATTGGGTGAGCGACAGCTCGTCGGCCGCGCGCGTGAAGCTGAGGTGGCGAGCTGCCGCCTCAAAGGCCTCAAGCAGATCGAGCGGGGGCAGTTGGTAGCGCCTCACAGCAGCCTTTAACATTCCAAATTCGCATGCAAGACATGCCAAATGAGCGTTTGTCTGCAGGGGCATGCCGGGTTGAAACTGTAGCCAGATTTGCTGCACTTGGGTCGATCACATGACCAATTCGCATGCAAGTTACCTTCAACAGGAGCCCACCATGCACCTCGCCCCCGCCCCCCAAGCTGCCCACCTGCAACGCCGCCAGGCCTTCAACCTGCACGCCAAGAAGGGCCAACGCATCGAAGTCCGCAGCGGCCAGATCTGGCTCACGCAAGACGGTGACCCGCGCGACGTGATCCTCGGCGCCAACCAGTGTTTCACCCTCGACCGCTCGGGCCACGCGCTGGTGTCGGCCCTGGAAGATGCGTCTTTCGTGGTGCGCAACGCGGCTGAAGTGACACGTGCCAAGGCCATCGCGCAACGCACTCTGGGCGGCACGCAGGTGCCGAGCTGCGCCTATTGAAGGGTACCCTTGGCGGCGGCCGGCACCGACAACGACATGACTTCGATGCCCTCCTCCTGCAAGGCGATGGCATCCTCCTTGGTGGCCTGCCCACGGATGGCGCGCTCTTCGACTTCACCGTAGTGGATGCGTCTCGCCTCTTCGGCAAATCGCTCGCCCACGTCATCGGTGTTGGCCATCACGTGCTGCACGGCACGCAGCCACATCGACTGCATGGTCATCGCTTCAGGCGTGGCAGCGGGCGTGGTCGTGGCGGGTGCGAGTGAAGGTTCGCGTGCCTTCGACACGTTCAAGCGAGGCGCGGTGGGCAGTTTGGAAACGGCCTTGTCGCCGCACAAGGGGCACTCGACCAAGCCACGCTCGCACTGCGACTGAAAGTCGTCTTCAGAAGCAAACCAGCCTTCGAAAGAGTGATCGTGATCGCAACGCAAGTTCAGAACCTTCATGGCCGCATTATGGGCGCGGGCTCTGCTCGGTGCCGTCTGGGGCCTTCTGCCAGGTGATCGGCCAACGGCCTGATTGCCAGTTTTGCAACCACAACAGGCCGATCAAGGTCTTGGCGTCGGTGAGTTCACCGTTGGCGGCCGAACTTTCGAGGGCGGCCAAGGTGGTAGTTTCAACGTCGAGGAATTCGCCGGCGTCGAGCGCCCGGCCGCCGAGCTCGAGGCCTCGTGCGAACCACACCTCGATGCCTTCGTCGGAATACGCGATGGCGTTGTGCAGGATGCCGGCACGCGCCCATTCGCGCGCGCGGTAGCCGGTCTCTTCAGCCAGCTCGCGGATCGCGCAAGTCAGTGGCGGTTCACCGGCGTCGAGCTTGCCCGCCGGGAACTCCAGCATCACCCGCCCCATGGGGTATCGGAACTGGCGCTCGACCACCAGTCGGCCATCGTCGAGCAAGGGCACGATCATCACCGCACCGGGGTGCACGATGTATTCGCGCGCCGCGAGGCTGCCGTCGGGCAACCGCACTTCGTCGCGGCGAACGTCGAGGAAGTGGCCCTTGTAGACCTGCTGCGAGCTGACCTGCTCTTCGCGCAGATGCTCGTCGGCCATGTCAGGTCTTGAGTGCTTGCAGCACGGCGTTGGCGCACACGGTCATCAGCCAGCCCGGTAGCAGGCCAAAGACCAGCACCGCCGCGCCGTTGAGCGAGAGCAGCACACGCACCTCGCCGGTGGTCGAGATGGGCGAGGTTTCTCGCGGCTCGTCGAAGTACATCACCTTGACCAGGCGCAGGTAATAGAACGCACCCACCAGCGACAGCACGACGGCGATCACCGCCAGCACGATGTAGGTGGTGTCGTTGGTCGATACCAGCGACTGCAGCACCGCAAGCTTGGCGTAGAAGCCCACGGTCGGTGGAATGCCGGCCAGCGAGAACATGAAGATCGCCATCACCGCCGCGTACCAGGGGCTGCGATGGGCGAGGCCCTTCAGGTCGTCGATGTTTTCGCTCTCGAAGCCGCGGCGCGACAGCAGCATGATGATGCCGAAGGTGCCCAGGGTGGTGAGCACATAACTGATCAGGTAGAACAGTGCCGACGAGTAGCCGTTGGCCGCCGAGAACGTGTTGTTGGAGATGACGGTGGGCGTGAAGCCCAGCAACATGAAGCCGACCTGCCCGATGGTCGAGTAGGCCAGCATGCGCTTCAAGTTGCTCTGCGCGATGGCGGCCAGGTTGCCCAGCAGCATGGAGGCCACGGCCAGCAACATGAGCATTTGTTGCCAGTCGGCGGCCACACCCGACATGCCTTCGACCAGCAGGCGGAAGGTGATGGCGAAAGCGGCCAGTTTGGGCGCGCCGGCAATCAGCAGCGTGACCGCGGTGGGCGCTCCTTGGTAGACGTCAGGAATCCACATGTGGAAAGGCACGGCGCCGAGCTTGAAGGCCAGGCCTGCCACGATGAACACGGTGCCGAACACCAGCACGGCCTTGTTGATCTGGCCGGTGGCGATGGCGTTGAAGACCTGCGGGATGTCGAGCGAGCCGGCCGCGCCGTACATCATCGACAGGCCGTAAAGAAGGAAGCCGCTGGCAAGCGCGCCGAGCACGAAGTACTTCATCGCCGCTTCGGTCGCTTCGAGGTTGTCGCGGCGCATGGCCGTCAGCGCGTAGAGCGACAACGACATCAGCTCCAGGCCCAGGTAGACGACGAGGAAGTTATTGGCCGACAGCATCACCGAGATGCCCAGCAGCGAGAACAGGCTCAGCGTGAACAGCTCACCCTTGAGCATTTCACGGTGTTCGGCATAGGGGCGTGCATAGGCCAGCGCCACCATCACCGACACGGCGGCAAACGCGCCCAGCAAATGGCCCAGCGGGTCGGTGATGACCATGCGCTGCATGCCGTAGATCGTGAAGCCACCGTCGAAGTAGAGCCAGTGCATCACCGCCACCACTGCCAGCGTGGCCTGGGTCAGCAGGTAGGTGGGTGTGCGGCGCGGGTGGGTGACCCACAGGTCGACCATAGCCACCACGCAGGCCATGCCCAGCAGCACCAGCTCGGGGTAGACGGCCAGCCAATTCATGTCGTTCATGTTCTTGGGCTCAGTTCAGCTTCTTAGTTCAGCTTGGAGACGGCCACGTGCTTGAGCAGCTCGGTCACGCTCACGTGCATGGTGTCGGTGAAAGGCTTGGGGTACAGGCCCATCACCAAGACTGCAATCGCCAGCAAGGCCAGCATCAGGTATTCGCGGGCATTGATGTCTTTCAGCGCGCGCACGTCTTCGTTGGCCACGGCGCCGAAGTACACGCGCTTGACCATCCAGAGTGTGTAGGCCGCGCCGAACACCAGCGTGGTGGATGCCAGCGCGCCGAGCCAGAAGTTCACCTTCACGGCGCCCAGGATCACCATCCATTCACCGACAAAGCCGGCGGTGCCCGGCAAGCCGCAGTTGGCCATGGCGAAGAAGACGGCAAACGCGGTGAACTTGGGCATGGTGTTGACCACGCCACCGTAGCTCGAGATCTCACGCGAGTGCACCCGGTCGTACAAGACGCCGATGCACAGGAACATGGCGCCCGAGACGAAGCCGTGCGAGATCATCTGAACCAGGCCGCCCGAGATGCCCAACTCGTTGAACATGAAGAAGCCGAGGGTCACGAAGCCCATGTGCGCGATCGACGAGTAAGCCACCAGCTTCTTCATGTCTTGCTGCACCAGCGCGACCAGGCCGATGTAGACGACGGCGATGAGCGACAAGGCGACGACCACCCAGGTCCAGTGGTGGGCTGCGTCGGGCGTGACGGGCAGCGAGAAGCGCAGGAAACCATAGGCACCGAGCTTCAGCATGATGGCCGCCAGCACCACCGAGCCGCCGGTGGGTGCCTCGACGTGGGCGTCGGGCAGCCAGGTGTGCACTGGCCACATCGGCACCTTGACGGCAAAGGCCGCGAAGAACGCGAAGAAGAGCAGCGTCTGCTCGGTCATCGTGAGCGGCACGTTGTGCCAGGTCGTGATCTCGAAGCTGCTGCCCGACTTGAAGTACAGGAAGATCAGGGCGATCAGCATCAAGAGCGAGCCCGCAAGCGTGTAGAGGAAGAACTTGAACGCGGCATACACGCGCCGCGGCCCGCCCCACACGCCGATGATGATGTACATCGGGATCAGCGTGGCCTCGAAGAACACGTAGAACAGCATGCCGTCCTGGGCCGAAAACACACCGACCATGATGCCGGAGAGGATCAGGAATGCACCCATGTACTGGTTCACGCGGGTGTCGATCACTTCCCACGCCGCGATCACCACGATGACGGTGATGAACGCGGTGAGAAGCACGAACCACACCGCGATGCCGTCCACGCCCAGGTGGTAGCGCACGTTGAAACGCTCGATCCAAGCCAGGTTTTCCTGGAACTGCATCGCAGCGGTGGCGTTGTCAAAACCGGTGATCAGCGGAATGGTGACGACGAAGCTGGCAATGGCGGCCACCAGGGCCAACCAGCGCACAGCTTTCACATGCTCGTCACGCCCCAGCGCGAACAACAGCACGCCGGACAAAATCGGCAACCAGATGGCGAGGCTCAGCAAACCCATGTTCTTGTTCTCCGTGACCGATCAGCGACCCAGCGTCACGCTGAGGTAAGGCCACAACTGCCAGGTCATCAACCCGATCACACCCAGGATCATCACCAGCGCATACCAATAGAGATAGCCGTTCTGCGCCAGGCGCACAACGGAAGCGATGCCGCCGATGCCACGCGCCGTGCCGTTGATGGCACCGTCGATCACCACACCATCGCCGCCCTTCCACAGGCCCATGCCCAGCAGGCGCGCGCCGGCAGCGAGCACGTTCTCGTTGAACCAGTCGAAGTAGTACTTGTTTTCGAGGACACGATTGATGAACCCGGTGCGTGCCTTGATGGCGGCCGGGATCTCCGGCTTGACCATGTAGAACACATAAGCGGTGACCACACCCGCCAGCGCCAGCCAGAACGGCAGCGTGCTCAGGCCGTGAAGGGCCATGGCCCAGGCACCGTGGAAGGCTTCGGCCATTTCCTTCATCGCCGCGTGCTTGTCCAGGTTGACAAAGATCGCGTCCTTGAAGAAGTCGCCATACAGCATCGGCTGGATGGTGAAGTAGCCGATCAACACCGACGGAATGGCCAGCAGCACCAGCGGAAGCGTCACCACCCAGGGCGACTCGTGCGGAACATGCGGCTCGTGCGCGTGGTGATCATCCGCGTGGTCGTCGTGGTGGTCATGCTCACCGAGGAAAGGTTTGTGGCGGAAGTTTTCCTTGCCATGGAAGACCAGGAAGTACATGCGGAAGGAATAGAAGGCTGTGACGAACACACCCGCCACCACCGCAAAGTAGGCAAAGCCGGAGCCCCACAGGTGGCTCTCGTGCACGGCTTCGATGATGCTGTCCTTGGAATAGAAGCCCGAGAACAGCGGTGTGCCGATCAGCGCCAGCGAGCCCAGCAACGAGGTGATCCAGGTGATCTTCATGTACTTGCGCAGGCCACCCATGTTGCGGATGTCCTGGTCATGGTGCATGCCGATGATCACCGAGCCCGCAGCCAGGAACAGCAGCGCCTTGAAGAAGGCGTGCGTCATCAGGTGGAACACGGCCACCGAATACGCCGACGCGCCGAGCGCGACCGTCATGTAGCCCAGCTGCGAGAGCGTGGAGTACGCGACCACGCGCTTGATGTCGTTCTGGATGATGCCGAGGAAGCCCATGAACAGGGCAGTGATGGCGCCGATCACGAGGATGAAACTCAGCGCCGTGTCGCTCAGCTCGAACAGC
>JACMKJ010000193.1 GCA_014380155.1 Rhizobacter sp.
AGCAGCACCGGCAGCACGGCGTCGAGCATGTGCAGCGCGCCCACGTAGTTCACTTCCTGGTGGCGCAGCGCTTCGCTCAAATCGAACTGCGTGGCGCGCATCGCCTTGTAGTAGCCGGCGCAATAGAGGGCGAGGTCGATGCGGCCGTACTTCGCCACGATCACCTGGGCGGCGCGCGCAAAGCCGGCGCGGTCGGTAGCGACGAACGCCAGGCCCAGGCTGCCGGCGTGCGCCGTCTCGAACAGCTGCAAGGCGGTAGCGTTGCGTGCCGACACGATCACCTGTGCGCCCTGCGCGTGTAGCAGTGCGGCGGTGGCGCGGCCGATGCCGGTCGAGGCGCCGACCAGCCAGACCACCCGGCCCTTCCAGTCGGTGATGCGGGGGTTGAGTGGCATGTCAGTTCTTCTGGAAGGACAAGGTCACTTCGCCCAAGCGGATGCCGAACTTGCTCATCACCGCCTTGTTGAGCATCACGCGCTCGTCGATCAGGTACATCCAGTCGTCGAACTGCACCTCGTAGACCTTGTCGTCGACCGGCAGCTTGAGCGTGTAGGCCCACTGGAAGGCGTTGCCCGAGGCCTGGCCTTGTGCCACGCCGACCACGTCGCCTGCCGTGCCGGTGTACTTGCCACCGGGCAGCTTCTTGAGCTTCCAGATGCGGCGATCGGTCTTGCCGTCGCTGTAGGTGAAAGCTTCGTCGAGCACGCCTTCGTCGCCTGTCCACTGGCACTTCATCAGCACGGTAAAGCGCCGTACCACCTTGCCTGAACGGTCGGTGAAGATGCCGTGGGCAGTGATGTCGCCATTGAAATAGCGCTGCAGGTCGAGCACTGGCTTCTCAGCCGCGTAGTCGGCCGGGGTGGGTGAGGCGCAGGCCCCCAGGGTGAGGGCGAAGGCGATGGCGCAGAGCAGTTTTTTCATGGTGTTCCCTTGATCCATTGAGCCCATAACAAGCCGGCAGCACCAAGCTTGAGCACACAGGGCAAGACGCAGTAAGCGATGGTCAGCGCGCCGAGTGCCTGCACGCTCTGGCTGCCGGGGGCATAGCCGAACCATTGCAAGGCCGGCAAGGCCACACCCGCGGCGAGCGCGAGGTTGAGCTTGGTGGCGAAGTTCCACCAGCCGAAGTACGCGCCCTCGGCGCGGCCGCTGTGGCCGGCGGTTTGAATCACTCCGGCGAGCAGTGCGGCGGGCAGGCTCAAGTCGGCGCCCAATGCGACACCGCTCAGCACGCACACGACCGTGAACGCCGCCACATCACCGGCACCCAAAGCTGCCGCCCAGGCGAAGACGGCGATCGCGAGCAACATGCCGGCAAGCCAGCTGCGCGCCAGGCCAAAACGCCCGACGATGCGAACCCAGACCGGGATCGACAGCGCGGCGGCGGCGAAGTAGCTCGCCAGAAACAGCGGCTCGTGGCTCGGCGCCTGCAGCCGGTCGCGGATGAAAAACAGCACCAGCGTCGCCGGCACGGCGCTCGCGATGCCGTTGAGCAGGTAGATGGCGAGCAGGCGGCGAAAGGCTGGCGTCTGCAAGGGCAGGCTCAACGATGGCAGCGTGACACGCAGCGGCACACGCGGCTGCGGCGCGCCGCGCAGCATCAGCACGCCCACGGCCAAAGCGATGGCGAAGGCCACCGTGGTGATGCTCAAGCCGGCCACCGATGGCAAGACGCTCGCGACCAGCACACCGCACAGCGCCAGGCCCTCTCGCCAGGCCACGATGCGGGCGCGTTGCGCCTCGTCGCCGCCGAGGCGAGCCCCCCAGGCCTGGTGGATCACCGTGATGACGCTGTAGCTCAGGTAGGTGACGGCCAACAGCGCGGCGCACCAGATCAACAAGTGCGTGGTGTGGCCTTGTGCGACCGGTGGAAAAAAGAGGCCGCGAAAGCCGAGTGCGAGCACCACGGCGGCCCCGGCCACGACGGCCCAGGCTTTTGCCATCGACTCATCGAGCAAGGCATCAGCCCAGCGGCCGATGAACGGGTCGACCAGGGCGTCGAGCAGGCGCGCACCCAGCAACACGGCGCCCAGCAACGCCAGTGGCACACCGAACTCTGCCGCGTAGTGGTTGGGCAGCACCACGTACAAAGGCAGCGCGACGAATGCGAGCGGGAAGCCCGGCGCGCCGTAGCTCAGGCCATGGCGCCAGCCGCCTGACCAAGTGGGCGCAAGGGCAGCACTCATGCGCCGCCCAACAAAGCTTGTCGCAGCTTGGGCTCTGACGTGCGCGGTGACAACCAGATGCTGGTGAACAGGCGGGCGAAGGCAGGGTCGCGGATGTCGCTGCGTGGCATGCCGTTGAAGAAGAAGCGCATGCCTTCACCAGGCTGGTGCAGGCCGGTGATGCGGTCGCCCTTGTTCACGTCGGGAAAGGTCTTCGTCATGGCGGCGAGCCATGGTTCGGCCTTGTCGGCGGGCACCTCACCGACACGTTTCATCTCGGTCAATGAACGTTCGGCGATCAGCGAGCCGACCAGCGAGCGGGCGTATTCGAGCTCCAGCGCCAGCGGATGGTTGATGAAGTCGTCGGGCTTGAAGCTGTCGGTGACCCAGAGCCTGGCGCTGTAGACACTCAGGCCGAGAAAGGTCAGTCGGCCCTGGCCCTGCAGGCGGGCGCCGGGCAAGGCGCTCAGCTCGCTGGGCGGCGTGGCCTGGGCGAGTGCGCCAAACGGCAGGCAGGCCAGTGCGACCAAGGTGCTGCGGCGCGAGAGGAGGTTCATGAGGCTCAGTCGCGCTGCAGCGTGAACTGCATGACGCCGGTGTTGCCGGTGGCGAAGGCTGCTTCGCAGTAGCCGAGGTAGAACTCCCAGATGCGCATGAAACGGGTGTCGAAGCCCAAGCGGCGCACGCGCGCGTCTTGCGCGAGGAAGCTTTCGCGCCAGCGCTTGAGCGTCTCGGCATAGTCTTCGCCGAACGAAAGTTCGTTGACGATCTTCAAGCCTGCCTTGGCCGCCGCTTCGCGGAAGGCCGTGGGGCTGGGCAGCAGACCGCCAGGGAAGATGTACTGCTGGATGAAGTCGGTCGACTTCACGTAGCGTTCGAACAAATCGTCGCGGATGGTGATGCTCTGGATGCAGGCTTTGCCGCCCGGCTTGAGCTGCTGTTTCAGCGTCTCGAAGAAGCCCGGCCAGTACTCGCGGCCCACGGCCTCGAACATCTCGATCGAGGCGATGGCGTCGAACGGGCCGTCGTGGATGTCGCGGTAATCCTGGTAGCGCAGCTCGCCTTGCAGGTTGGCGCGCTTCAAACGGTCCTGGCCCCAGGCGAGCTGCTCGTTGGAGAGCGTGACGCCGGTGACGCTGGCGTCGAACTCGCGCGCCGCACATTCGGCCAGCGCGCCCCAGCCGCAGCCGATTTCGAGCACGCGGTCGCCGGGTTGCACGTCACATTCTTTCAGCGCGCGCCGCACCTTGGCCCATTGGGCGTCGACCAGATTGCCTTGTCGATCGCCCTCGAACCAGGCGCTGGAGTAGTTCATCGTCGGGTCGAGCCACAGGCGATAGAACTCGTTGCCCAGGTCGTAGTGGGCGTGGATGTTCTTCTTGCTGCCGCTGCGCGAGTTGCGGTTGAACAGATGTTTGGCGCGGTACAGCAGCGAGCCCCACCAGGTGCCATAAACCACGGTCTCGATCTCGTCGCGGTTGGCGATGAAAAGCTTGAGCAGGGTGGCCAGGTCAGGCGTGGTCCATTCGCCGGCGATGAAACTTTCGGCAAAGCCGATGTCGCCCGACTTGAGCGCTGCGCCGCACACGTTCCAGTTGCGCAGGCGGATGGCTGCGCGCAGCTCGCCGCTGGTGGGTGAGCCGAAGCGGGTGTGGCTGCCGTCGGGCAACTGCACATCGAGCGTGCCGTGCTTCAGGTTCTTGAGCAGGCGGAAGACGGCGCGCGCTGCGGCAGGCGCGCCTTCGGGCACGACGGCAGTGCTGTAGCTGGCTTGGGTGCTGGAGTTCATCGGGGCGAGTCCTGCTGTCCGGTTATCGGGTAATGAAGGCCTTGGGGGGCTCGGGTTTGCGAAAGAACGGCACGTTTTTGGTCCACAACCTGACCGCCTGCCAATGGATGCGCGCGACGACAAACACCGTCATCAGCGGCATGCCAAAAAAGGCGGCCCGTGTGCTTTGCGGCGTCAACGGTGCCAAGTGGCCCGACACGCTGGTTTGCAGCAGCGGGCCGGCGTCGTCGTCGTGGTCAATGCGCACCAGCGTTCGCTGGGCATCGATACGTGCGTTGCCGGCTTGTGGATGCAGGTGGGTGCGCAAGAAGCGGAATCGGTAGCTGCCACTCACGTCGCAAAACGGCGAGACGTGGAACACCTTGTCGGCACGCAGCTCGGCGCCGAAGGCGAGCTCGGGCCCGCGCAGCAGGTAGCAGTGGCGCTCGCCGAAGGTGTTGTTGACCTCGACCACGATGGCGGCCAGCGAGTCGTCGGCGCGGTGGCAGTACCAGAAGCTCACCGGCTTGAAGGTGTGGCCGAGAACGCGCGGGTAGCAGTGCAGCCAGGCTTCGCCGGTGGCGTCCAGAATGCCTTCGCGTTGCAGCAGTTCGTCGAGCCACGCCAGGCTGTCGGTGCGGCCATCGCCATGGTCTCGGTCGAAGAAGCTGATCAGCCCGAAACGGTTGCGCTTGAGCACACCGGAGGCCTTCAGGCGCAGGCTGCGCATGGGCAACATCAGGAAGTAGGTGCGGTAGCTGAAGCTGTTGTTCGCCGGGCGCAGGCGGGTGTGGCGAACCACGCCGGTGCCGATCAGCGGCCCCGGGTGCGGCGAGTTCACGCGGCCTCCTGCAAGGGGGTGTTCGCCCACTGGCGGCGCAGGCCGTCGGCCACGGCCAGGCCCGACATGAGCCCGTCTTCATGGAAGCCATACCGCGTCCAGGCGCCACAGAACCAGATGCTGCCTTGGCCTTGCAATGAAGGCAGGCGCTGCTGGGCGGCAATGGCCGCGCTGTCGAACACCGGGTGGGCGTAGTCGAACTCACCATGCACGCAGTCGGCCTTGGGCTCGCGCACGGGGTTGAGCGAGACGATCACCGGCTCGTCGAACGGCAGCGGCTGCAATCGGTTGATCAGGTAGTGCAGGCACACCGCAGCCTGCTCGCGCGGGCCTTCGGTGGCGCGCTCATAGTTCCAGGCGGCCCAGGCCAGCGGGCGCTGGGGCAAGACCGAGGTGTCGGTGTGCAGCACCGCGCGGTTGCGGTGGTAGCGAATGGCACCGAGCACCTCGCGCTCGGCGGGGGTCGGGTCGGCCAGCAAGGCCAGCGATTGGTCGCTGTGGCAGGCCATCACCACGTCGTCGAAGTGTTCGGTGCTGCGGTCGGTGCGCACCAACACGCCGGCCGCCGAGCGGTGCACGCTGCGCACGGGGGTGTTGAGCCGGGCGTCGCTGATGCGCGGCAGCATCTTGTGCACGTAGTTGCGTGCCCCGCCGGTCACCGTGAACCAGCGTGGCCGGTTCGCCACCTGCAGCAGCCCGTGGTTGTGGCAGAAGCGGATCATGGTGGCGATCGGAAACCGCAGCATTTGATCGGTCGGGCACGACCAGATGCAGCCGATCATCGGCAGGAAGTACCAGTCGCGGAACTCGGCCGAAAAACGTTGCTCGGCCAGGAAGTCGCCGATGGGTTGCTGGAGTGAAGCTTCCGCGCCGTGCTCGGCCAGCTGGGTGGAGAGTTTGTTGAAGCGCAGGATGTCGGCCAGCATCCGCAAGAAGCCGGGCCGCACCAAGTTGCGCCTCTGGGCAAACACCGTGTTGAGGTCGCTGCCGCTCCACTCCAGGCCGATGTCAGGCACCTTGACCGAAAACGACATGTCCGACGCGGTGGTCTCGACGCCCAACTCGTCGAAAAGACGGATCAGCAGGGGGTAGGTGCGTTCGTTGAACACCAGGAAGCCCGTGTCCACGCCGTGAGTCACGCCGCCCAGGGTGATGTCGACCGTGTGGGTGTGGCCGCCGAAGTAGTCGCCGGCTTCAAAGAGCGTGACCTGCACTTCAGTTGCCAGCGTGTACGCGGCAGACAGGCCGGAGATGCCCGACCCGATGACAGCGACGCGGCGTTTCAAGCCGCGCCCCGCTGAATAAAGATTGCTGCACAGCGCCCCAGGGGGAACAAGGGAGGGAGGAGGGAGGAGGAAAACCGCCCCGGGATTCCAGCCGGATCAACCGGCCGGCTGTGCAGCATAGAACTGGTTTGTGTTGACTTATACGTTAGCTCAACATGCCTTTCGACGCCCTTGCACGCCTTGAGTTCCCCCAAGTTGAAGGTGTTTTTTGCCATGCGCCGACTCCCTTATGAACTCACTGGTATGAAATATAACTCATCAGTCTTTATTTTGCATCAAGCAGTTTTTCAACGGTTTTCACGAAATCAGGGTTGTCGGGGGCGACCCGGGTGGCAAAGCTCTGCACCGTCTTGCCGTCGCGGGCGATCACATACTTGTGGAAGTTCCAGCCCGGCGCTTCGCCGCTGGCCTGCTTGAGCGCCGTGAAAAAGGGGCTTCGCTGCGCGCCGGCCGAATCGGCCACCCGGGTTTTCATGAACATCGGGAACTTCACGCCGTAGGTGTTTTCGCAAAAGTCGGCGATGGTTTTGGCGTCACCTGGCTCCTGAGAGAAGTCGTTGGACGGAAACCCCAGCACCGTGAGACCCCGCGCGCCGTACCGGCTGTGCAGAGCCTCCAGGCTTTTGTATTGGGGTGTGAAGCCGCAGAAGCTGGCGGTGTTGACGACCACGATCACGCGGCCTGCGTACTGGCAAAGGTTCTGCGGTTTTTCGTCTTGCAGGCGAGGGATTTCGCGGTTCAGCAGAGGGGAGCAATCGGCAGCCTGGGCGCTGCCCATCAGGGCGGCCAGGGCGAGTGAAATCAGCAGGCGCAGTGTCATGGCAGGGTGCCTCGGTTGAGAGTGACGGGGCGCCCATCCTGCACCCTCCCACGGTTTACGCACAGCGGTGCCCGACGGATGCAAACCCGGGCATTCCCTTGCCACCCGGAGGGCGCGCAAACAACTGTCACGAATGACGCGACTAAAATGCAGGGTCAACCAACGAGGCTGAACCATGCTTTACCCCGAACTCTTCAAGCAACTCGAAGCCGTGCGCTGGAACATGGACACCGACATTCCATGGGACGAGTTCGATGGCAGCCAGCTCACCGAAGAGCAGGCCCAGACCATCAAGATGAATGCCATCACCGAGTGGTCGGCGTTACCGGCCACCGAGATGTTCTTGCGCGACAACCGCGACGACAGCGATTTCTCCGCCTTCATGAGCGTGTGGTTCTTCGAAGAGCAGAAACACTCACTGGTGCTGATGGAGTACCTGCGGCGCTTCCGCCCCGACCTGTGCCCCACCGAAGCCGAGCTCCACGAAGTGCGCTTCGAGTTCGACCCGGCGCCCGCGCTCGAAACACTGATGCTCCACTTCTGCGGCGAGATCCGCCTGAACCACTGGTACCGCCGTGCGGCCGAGTGGCACACCGAGCCCGTCATCAAGGCCATCTACGAAACGTTGGCCCGCGACGAAGCCCGCCACGGCGGCGCCTACCTGCGCTACATGAAGCGCGCGATGCAGAAGTTTGGCGACGAAGCCCGTGCGGCTTTTGCCAAGGTAGGGGTGTTGATGGCGAGCGCCCGCCGCACCGCCCAAGCGCTGCACCCAACCAACCTGCACGTGAACGAAAAGCTGTTCCCGCGCGACACGATCCAGAGCCGCCTGCCCGACCCAAAGTGGTTGGAGCAATGGCTCGACAAGCAGATCCAGTTCGACGCTGTCTGGGAAACCAAGGTCGTCGAGCGCATCCTGCACAACATGAGCCTGCTGATGGAGCGCAGCTTCGCCAGCGTGCAAGAACTCAACCGTTTCCGCAAGGAAGTGACGGCCAAGGTCGCCGCCAAGGTCGCCGCGGGCAACCCTCCAGGCCCGCTGCCGGCCTGAGCCACACGCTCTAGCCGCCCCATCAAAAAGGCCCGCGACAGCGGGCCTTTTTTACGCCTTGGCCTGGTCGGCCTTGCGATCCGCCTTGACCTTTTGGGCCGTGGCGCGTTGATCAATCAGCTTGGTGTAGGCCTTGAGGTCGATGCCGGCCGCGGCCACCAGGTCTTGGCCGTAGACGGCCTTGGTAGCCATGGTCACGAGGGGCAGGTTGGCCCAGGCAGCGCAGTCGGCCATGGTGAAGCTGTCGCCCGCCACATAGGGCGCGAATTGGGCCAGGCGCTTGAAGGCAGCCAGCTGCTTTTCGAGCTGGGCACGAATGCGCGCGGCGTTGGCTTCGCTCAGCTCACCGCCGAAGAAGGCCTTCGGGTAGAGCTGGCGCGCCGTGATCTCGAGATAGGCGTCGATGAAGGTGATGAGCTCGCGCACCTTGGCCGCCTGCCAAGGGTCGGCCGGGATCAACGCCGGCGTCGGGTGTGTGGCTTCGAGGTAATCGAGGATGACCTGGCTCTCGCACAGTGCGCCCTGCGGTGTGCGGATGAAGGGGATCTTGCCCAGCGGAGTGGCGCTCAGCACAGCGTCGTCGGTGCGGCCGGTGTCGACCTTCTCTTCGGTGAACGGGATGCCCTTTTCGAGCAGCGCGAGCTTGACCTTGTTGTAGTAGTTCGAGATCGTGGAACCGCACAGCGTGATCATGGGTGTCTCCGAAGGGTTGTTGTCGCCTCAGTCTAGAGGCGAGCCGCTTGCCGAGGCTGCAACGCAGGCGACAATTCGGGCCATGACGACGACCTTTCTCGACAAGCTGTGCAGCCGCGCCGAGCTGCCGTCCCGCATGGCAAAACTGCCGCGGCCGATGGTGTTCACCAACGGTGTGTTCGACATCCTGCACCGTGGCCATGTGAGCTACCTCGCGGCAGCCCGGGCGTTGGGCGACTGCTTGGTGATCGGCTTGAACAGCGATGCGTCGGCGCGCCTGTTGGGCAAAGGCCCCGACCGGCCGCTCAACGCCGAAGCCGACCGCGCTTGCGTGCTGGCCGCGCTAGAGAGTGTGAGCCTGGTCGCGCTGTTCGACGAGCAGACCCCGGTCGAGCTGCTGCAACTCGTGCAACCCGACCTGTACGTGAAGGGCGGCGATTACGACATCGAGACGCTGGCCGAGACGAAGCTGGTGCGCACCTGGGGCGGCGATGCGCGCTCGATCCCGTTTGTCGATGGTTACTCGACCACCGCGCTGGTCAAGCGGATCCGCAGCTAACGCTTGTTCACCAGCGCCATGCCCACCGCCACGCCGGCGAGCGCCAGCAACAGCCGCGCGGTGATCGGCTCGCCCAGCAGCAACACCCCCATCAACAAGCCGAACACCGGCGTGAGAAGCGTGAACGCCGACAGCCGCGTGGCCGGGTAGTGGCGTACCAGCCAGAACCACAGCAGGTAGCTCGCGAACACCACCACGATGGTCTGGAAGGCGAGTGAGCCGATGGCGAGCGCCGACAACTGCTGCGGCCAGGTGTCGCCATTCCACAGCGCGCCCAGGCCCAGCAGCACACCCGACACGCCGAGTTGGTAGGCGAGTGTCTTTTCGGGCGATGCACTGCCGAGCTTGGTGGCGCGGATGCTCAAGGTGGTCGCCGCCCACAGTGCGGCGGCCATCACGCCCAGCGCGTCGCCGATCCACTGCTTCGGCCCGATGGCGGGTTGGGTGAAACCTTCGGCGAACGCGCTGGCCACCCCCACAAAAGCCAGCACCAGCCCCGACGTTTGCAGCGCCGACAACCGCTCCGAATGCGCGATGAAGGGCATGCCCAGCGCCACGATGAAAGGCGCGAAGTAGATGAACACGATCATGCGCGACGCCGTCGTGTACTGCAGGCCGATGAAGATGCAAGCGAACTCGGCGGCAAACAGCGCACCCGCGAGCAGGCCACCGGGCAAGGTGCCGTCACGCTGAAACAGCGCAATGCCCCGCAACCTCGCCCACAGCAGCACCAGCACCACGCCGCCGAGCGAGCGCACCGCCGCCTGCACCAGTGGAGCCACCTCGCCCAGCGCGGCCTTGGCGGCGACCTGGTTCAGGCCCCACAAGAAGCTGCAGGCGATCAGCGAGACGACGGCGAGTGTGTCGAGATGGGTTTTGCGATCAGGCATGGGGCGTGTTGCGTGAGGTGAGCCGCGACCCTGCCCACAGCAGCCCCAGGCAGGCGACGCCCGAGAGCACGCCGGTCACGTGGGCCATCGGCGCAATGCCGATGTCCCAGCCGTCGTGGCGTTGCACGGCTTCGCGCCAAGGGGTTTCGGTGGCGATCTTGGCCAGCAGACCGGCGAGCACGGTGGCCGCCACCGCGCGCTGGCCGCGGGTGCCGGTGGTGAGCAGGTAAGCGAGGACGATGGCCACGCCCGCGTGCACCACGCCCGAGAGGCCACCGTAGTGTTTCAACTCGGGGACCACCCACAAGAAGGCCAGATGGGTGAGCGGCCAGGCCATGAACCATGCGAGCGCGGCACGCGGCGGCACGCGCGACACCCAACCGAAGGCGGCAGTCAGCGTGAGGCCGGTGAGGTTGCCGATCAGGTGCAGGTTGCTGTAGTGCACGAAGGCGGCGCTCCACCAGCGCCAGGGCTGGGTCGCCGCCTGCTCGGGTTGCCATTCCAGCGAACGGATGGCGCCCGATGCGAGTGACAACAGCGTGCCTGCCAACAAAAGCAACGCCACCCCACACCAGGCAGCGCCCGGTCGACGCAAGACGGCCAGCATCAGGCCGAAGGGAACACGGCCCGCCACAAGGCCCGCACGGCATCACGCTGCGGCGCTGCGCTGGCCGGGTCGACCTGAGTGGGCTTCTCATCCAGGCGGGCCTTGTGCTGCGCGCGGCGCAGCTCGCGGTAGGCGTTGGCCGCTGCTTGGCCCACACCGGCCGGCAGCAGGCCGCAGGCTTCGGCGCGTTGAAGCAGGGCGATGTTGCCCACGTTGTCGAGTAGCTCGGGGTGACCGTTGCCGTGGGCGAGCACCAGGTACTGCACGGCGAACTCGGCGTCCATCATGCCGCCTTCGCTGTGCTTGACGTCGAACAGACCTGCCTTCACCGGCCGCGCGGCGCGCACCTTCTCGCGCATCGCCTGGATCTCGGTGCGCAAGGCCACCGGGTCGCGCTCGGCGCAGATCACCGCGCG
>JACMKJ010000194.1 GCA_014380155.1 Rhizobacter sp.
CCGCTGTCGCCGCCGCCGGTGGCGAGCGGGGGAGTGGTCGGGGATGCAGCGGCCCCAACACGAATGGTCACGTCGCGCGTTTCCACGTTCATCAGATCATCCGTCAGCGTCAGGCGAACCACGAGGTCGCCATTGGAATCGGCTCGCAAGATCAAGGTCGAGGCGTTGCTGGCACTGGTGATCGTGGCAAAACTTGAGCCGCTCAGAATGGTCCAGGCGTAGGTCACGGTACGGCCAGTAGGGATGACGCTGGCCGACGAGTCCAATGTGAACGAGGCTCCAACGGTGACTACGGAAGCGTTGTAAGAAACGACCGGGATCAGCTGAGCTGATGTCACGACCCGGGCCAATGCAGCACTGGCATCCAACAAGCCCGCACCGCAAGTTGAAGTGGTGCAGTAACACTCGCTGTCCTGCGGGGTCGAACTCGGTGCCTGGCAGGCACTCACCCCGGCCCCTGCCCCAGAGTTCGGAAATGCCCTGACGGAGGCTCGCAGATGCGCTAGCACTTGTGCGGGGGTCAGGGAGGGATCGGCCGACAACAAGAGCGCAGCGGTGCCAGCAACCAAAGGCGCAGCAAAGCTGGTCCCGACTGAAATGTTGTTGCCGTCCGAATAGGTGTTGGTGCTCGGGCTCGTCGTTCCCGAGTTGCTGGCCGTGAGCAACGGGTAAAGACATGACCCCGTGGTGTTGACGCAATTTCCAGCCGGCGCGCTCAATGCCACTTCAGGGCCCAAGCTTGAGAAGCCAACCTTGGTCCCGGTGTGACGCACGCCCGCAACCCCGATCGCACCAGGGCAATTGGCGGGAGACCCAACCGCCAAACCGTCGTTTCCAGCCGAGACCACCACGACAGCTCCAACGCCGTTGATCGCAGTGATGGCGTCCGAATAGATTGTGTCGCAAGCCCCAACCCCCCCGAGGCTCATGTTGAGTACACGCGCTGGGTGTGCATTGGCCAGTACACCTGGAACAGTCAGCCCAGCGGCCCAACGCATGCCTGCGACGATGTCGGAGTCGTAGCCGCCACACTTCCCTAGCACGCGCACCGGAACGATCATCACGTCGCCGCCCAGGCCAGCCATCCCAACGCCATTGTTGGTGGCCGCACCGATAAGTGCCGATGTCTGGGTGCCGTGCCAGCTGCTGCCTTCCTCCGTGCAGTCAGCAGAGCTGAAGTCGCCACTGGCTAGATCAGCACTATTGATCCAGTCGCCTGGGTCGGAGGCATCGGCATCACGGCCGTTGCCATCGTTCGCTGTGGCCACGTCGGATACGAAGTCGTACCCCGGGTAGAGCTTGACCGCGAGGTCGGGGTGATCGAAGCGCACGCCCGTGTCCAGCACGGCGACCACGACACCCGCCCCCGTCGCGAGGTTACACGCAGCTTCGGCGTTAACGGCCGAAACAACGCCGGAACTCGGTGCCCGCAGGTACCACTGGCCGGACACCGGCCCGCCGTTGCCAAGCGAAACCGTGGCGTAACGTGGATCATTGGGCGGTGCAAAGCGGCGGCGGCGCTGGTCGGGCACGGCGTATTCCACATCGCTTTGCGCCGACAGCCGCTGCGCCAGCTCGGCCGAGCCGATGCCACTGGCCTTCATCACCTGCATGCGCTCGCTCACGGCAGCACCCGCTGACAACGCCAGACCCACACGCGACGACAGCGACGCCGCCCGCTCGCTGGTGGCGGTGGCCGACAAGGCCTGCCGGCGCAACAGCGGCGCGTCGGACTTGAACTTGACGATGACGCGCGCCTGGTCGGGCGCCGCCGGGGTGGTCTGCGCCATCAACGGTGCATGCAAGCCGATCGGCGCCAAAAGAAGCGCGCTCATTGCAACAAGGGTGGGCCAGGGTCGGCGCATGGAAAGCTCCTGCAAGGACATCAAGATGGGGAAGAAGAAGCGGGGTGAGGCCTGCGGCGCTCGTCGCGTTGCACAGCTTCGAAGAAGGCGGTGTCGGCCTGCAGGCGCTGCAGCGCCGCGGCGCAACGCGCCTCGTCACCGCAGGCGAGACTCAGGCCATGCCATTGCGGGCTGGCGGCCGTGACGTAACGCACCGGCACGCCGCTCGCCCGGCTGGCGCGCTGCGCGATCACGGCGGTGTCGTTGTGGGGCTGGGTGGTTTTCACCAGCACACGCCACTCGGCCGGCGGTGTGCGGTCGGCCGCCGCACAGGCGGCAAGGCCGGCGCACAGCGCCAAAGGCAAAAGCGAGGCAACGCGGGGCATGGTCGCCCAGTGTAGGCACCCTCGTACCCACAACGCCAACTGGATATCCCAGGTCACCCAATGAGACATCTGGTTTCAGCAAATGCTGCACAAAAGCAGAAAAGGCCTCTTGCGAGGCCTTTTCCAAACCGGTCTGTATCGAAGGTCACTTGGCGATGACGCGCACCATCTCCAGCACCTTGTTCGAATAGCCCCACTCGTTGTCGTACCAGGACACGAGCTTGACGAAGGTGCTGTCGAGCGCAATGCCGGCATCGGCATCGAAGATCGAGGTGCGCGGGTCGCCACGGAAGTCGGTCGCCACGACCTTGTCTTCGGTGTAGCCCAGCACGCCCTTCAGTGCGCCTTCCGATTGCGCCTTGAACTCGGCGCAGATTTCCTTGTAGCTGGCTTCCTTGAGCAGCTCGACCGTGAGGTCGACCACCGACACGTCGGAGGTCGGCACGCGGAACGACATGCCCGTGAGCTTCTTGTTCAGCTCGGGGATCACAACGCCCACGGCCTTGGCAGCGCCAGTGCTGGAGGGGATGATGTTTTCCAGAATGCCGCGGCCGCCGCGCCAGTCTTTGTTGGACGGGCCATCCACGGTCTTTTGCGTGGCCGTGGCCGC
>JACMKJ010000195.1 GCA_014380155.1 Rhizobacter sp.
CCGGCTTGCGGCGACGGCGGCGGCGCTTGCGGGGAGCGTCGCTGCTGCCAGTGTCTTCGGCGGATTCGGCGGGCTCGGGTGCATGCGCCGCCGAAGGTGCGCGGCGACGTGATGCGTCGTGCGAACGCGCCTGCTCCAGCATGCTGGCCCGCTTGTGCTCATCGGCCAGGGAGAAGGTTTCCCACCACTCGCCCAGCTCGGCGTCGATCTCGCCGGCATCGGCGCGCAAGCGCAGGAAGTCGAAGCCCGCACGGAAGCGCGGTTGCTCCACCAGCGTCAAAGGCCCTTGCCCGGTGCGGCGCTCGAAGCGCGTTTGCATCAGCCAGATCTCGCGCATGTCGGCGCCCAGCTTGCCGCGGCCGGAAATGTCGCCGATGCGCGCATCGAACACCGAATCGACCGCCTGCTGCAGCGCGGGGAACGGCGCTTCGCCGCGCTTCTTGAGCTTGCCCCAGCCGTCGAGCACGTCGTGCCACAGCATGCAGGCGAGCATGAAGCTTGGCGCCACTGGTTTGCCTTCGCCAACACGGCGGTCGGTGTCGGCCAGCGCGAGCTGCACGAACTTGGCGCGCTCGGGGTGCTTCTTCGCGTCGTCGTGCACCACATCAAGAATCGGGAACACGCCGGTGCGTGCGCCGACCAGCCCCTGCTTGCGCAGCTCTTCGATGCTGGAGAGCGCGTGGCCCGTCTGCAGCAGCTTGATCATTTCATCGAAGGTGCGCGAGGCGGGCACGCTCTCGAGCAGCGCCGCCATCTCCTGGATCGGCGCACGGGTCTTGGGGTCAATGGTGAAGCCCAGTTTGGCCGCAAACCGGATAACACGGATGATGCGCACAGGGTCTTCGCGGTAGCGCGTGACCGGGTCGCCGATCATGCGCAGCACCTTCTTCTTGGCGTCTTTGATGCCACCGTGGTAGTCGACCACGATCTGCTTTTGCGGGTCGTAGTACATCGCGTTGACGGTGAAGTCGCGTCGCGCCGCGTCTTCGATCTGCGGGCCCCAGACGTTGTCGCGCAGCACGCGGCCGGCGGCGTCGACCACGTGGGTCTTGCCGGCGAGCTCGCTCTTGGAGGTCTTTTCGTTGCCGGCCACCTGGTCGGCGGCGGCAGAGTCCATCACCGCACGGAAGGTCGACACCTCGATCACTTCGTGCTCGCGCCCCCGCCCGTAGACCACGTGCACGATGCGAAAGCGCCGGCCGATGATGAAGGCACGGCGGAACAGGCCCTTGACCTGCTCGGGCGTGGCGTTGGTGGCCACGTCGAAGTCTTTGGGGCGCAGGCCGACCAGCAGGTCACGTACCGCACCGCCGACGATGTAGGCCTCGAAGCCGGCGTCGGCCAGGGTCTTGACGACGCGGATGGCGTTGTCATCGACCAGCTTCAGGTCGATGTTGTGCTCGGAAAGCGGCACCTCGACGCGCTTGCCCTTGGGGATGGTGGGCTTGGCCGTGCTGGTCTTGCCCAGCAGTTTTTCTATGAACTTTTTGATCATCAGTTGAACAGCCGAAGAATGCGCCAGCCCCGCTCGCGGGCGATCGCTTCGAGCGGAGCAGAAGGGTTGGTTGCCACGGGATCGCTTGCCAGTTCGAGCAGGGGCAGGTCATTTGCCGAATCGCTGTAGACGCTGATGCACTCGAAGTCCTGCAGCCGGTGGCCAAGGCTCTCCAGCCACTGCTGGGTGCGCACCGTCTTGCCTTCTCGAAACGACGGGATCCCATCAATTCGGCCCGTGATGTTACCCGCCGCCCCCTTTTCGAGCTGGACGGCCAGCAGATGGGTCACACCGAAGGCCTGGGCGATCGGCGCGGTGACGAACTCGTTGGTGGCGGTCACGATGGCCACCAGGTCGCCCTGCTGCTGGTGGTGGCGCACCAGGCTCACGGCCGCCGGGTGCAGCGGCGTGATGGCCTCGCGCATGAAGCGGGCGTGGGCCGCCTGCATCTCGCCCGCCGGCCTGTCGCGCCAAGGGCGGGTGGCGAACTCGACGTAGGCGTGGATGTCGAGCGTGCCGGCCTTGTACTGCTCATAGAACAGGTCGTTGCGGCGCGCGAACTCGGCGGCGTCGACCCAGCCCTGGCGCACCACGAAGCGACCCCATGCGTGGTCGGAATCCAGGGGCAAGAGCGTGTCGTCGAGGTCAAACAGGCACAGGTTCATGAATTGCTCTTTTCTTCGGCCAGCATCTGTTTGAGCAGCGGCACGGTGATCGCGCGCTTGTGCACCAGGGCAAATTCGTCGAGCCGGTCGAGCACCGACATCAGGTGTTTGAGGTCGCGCGCGAATCGCGTCAGCAGGTAGTCCATCACGTCATCGGAAAGAAACAGCCCGCGGCGGTCGGCCTCGCGGCGCAGCGCGGCGCGGGCTTCGGGCTCTGTCAGCGGAGACAACGCGAACACATGGCCCCAGCCTAGGCGGCTGCGCAGGTCGTCTCGCAAGGGCAGGTCAACCGGCGGCACGCTGCCCGCGGCCGCCACCGGGATGCCGTGGGTGGTGGCTTCGACAAACAGCGCGAAGGCGGCCTGCTGTTGGGCCTCGCTGAAACGCTCGCAATCGTCGAACACGATCAGCATGTCGGTTTCTTCAAACTGCCACGGTGCCGGCTCGGACGCACTGAACCAGCTGGCCCGCCCACCCAACTGCTGCACATGGCTGGCCAGCGCGTGCAGCAGGTGCGTCTTGCCGACACCCGAGGGGCCCCACAGGTAAACCGGTGCGGCCTGCCGTAGCACACCGCGCAGGTGCGCCACCGCCGACGCATTGGAGCCAGCGACGAAGCTCTCGAATGAGCGAAGCGGCTCATTGCCGATGGCCAGGGGGATCTGTCTCATCCTCGGTACAGCTTGCTCTCGACGTACAGTTTGTGCAGGCGACCGGCGGCCACCACCAGCACGGCACACACCGGCAGCGCAATCAGCACGCCCACAAAACCGGCGAGGTGGCCAAAGGCCAGCAACGCGAAGATCACGGTCAACGGGTTGATGCCGATGCGCTCGCCCACCAGGCGCGGCGTGAGGAAGAAACTTTCCACCACCTGCCCGATGCCGTAGACCACAGCCACCGCCACCAGCCCATACCAGCTGGCGAACTGCAGCACACCGGCCAGCAGCGCCAGCACCATGCCCAGGCCAAACCCGAGGTACGGGATGAACACCGCGAGGCCTGTGAACACACCCACCGGCACCGCCAGGTCAAAGCCGAACAAGGCCAGGCCCACGCTGTAATAGACCGCCAGGATCAACATCACCAGCAACTGGCCGCGCAGGTACTGGCCGAGCATGGTGTCGCTCTCGCTGACGAAGCTGTCGACACTGTTGCGCAAGCGCGGCGGGATCAGGTTGTGCGCTCGCTTC
>JACMKJ010000196.1 GCA_014380155.1 Rhizobacter sp.
AGCGGCACCATGCCGAAGATCATCGCCAGCGTCGTCATCAGGATGGGGCGCAGCCGGACGCGGGCGGCGTGGAGCAAGGCTTCGGTCCGGGCCATGCCTTGCTCGCGCATCCTGATCGCGAAGTCGACCAGCAGGATGGCGTTCTTGGTCACCAGCCCCATCAGCATCACGATGCCGATGATGCTGAACATGTTGAGCGTGGAGCCGAACAGCAGCAAGGTGATCACCACACCACTCAGCGTGAGCGGCAGCGAGCTCATCAGCGCGAGCGGCTGCAGGAAGCTCTTGAACTGGCTGGCCAGGATCATGTAGATGAACACGACGGCCAGCGCCAGCGCACCGATGGCGTACTGGAACGACTCGTTCATGTTCTTCGTCGAGCCGCCAAAGGTGTAGCGGTAGCCGGGTGGCCAGGCCACGCTGTCGAGCACCTTGCGGATGTCGGCCGAAACCTCGCCACCACTTCGGCCAAAGGTGTTGGCGTCGACGTTGATCTCGCGGTTGAGGTCACGCCGATTGATCTGGTTCGGGCCGGTCGCGGCCGTCACGTCGGCCACCTGCGAGAGGCGCACCGAGCGCGGCGAACCATCGGCCCCCGCCGCCACGTTGATCGGCAGGCGCTGCAGGTCGGCAATGGAGTCGCGCGATTCGGGCGTGAGGCGCACGTTGACGTCGTAGTTCTCGCCGTCGGGTGCGCGCCAGTTGCCGACCGTGGTGCCTGCCACCAGCGTGCGCAGGCTGTTCGCCAATGCGTTGACGTTCAGGCCCACGTCGGCCGCGGCATCGCGCTTCACGTCGATGGCGACGGTGGGCTTGTTGGGCTTGAGCGTGCTGTCGAGGTCGACCAGGCCGGGGATGTCCCGCAGCTTGGCCATGATCTCTTTCGAGAGCCGCTCCAGCTCGGCCAGGTCGCTGCCCTGGATGGAAAACTGTAGGCTCTTGCCGCCGCCCAGGTCGGTCTGGCCGATGTTGGTGATGGTCACGCCGGGGATGCGCGAAAGCTGCTCGCGCAGCGGGATCGTCAGCTGGTCGATGCTGCGTTCGCGGTCCTTGCGGTTGACCAGGCGGATGTAGGTCGCGCCATAGATCTTGCCGGCGGCCTGGCCGCTGTTGATGGTGGTGACGGTGTACTTCACCTCGGGCATCTGGCGCAGCAGCGCGTCGATCTGGCGGGCGCGCGATTCGGTCACTTCGAGCGATGAGCCGACTGGTGTGTAGAAGTTGATCTGTGTCTCGGAGAGGTCGGCCTTGGGCACGAACTCGGTGCCGAGCACCGGCACCAGCGCGCAGCTGCCCACCAGCGTGGCGCCGGCGATCGCGAGCGTGCTGCCCTTGTGCGCCAGCGACCACGACAAGATGCGCTGGTACGAGCGCGAGAGCCACTCGGTCAGCTGGTCGAAGAGCTTGGTGACACGCCCGATCGTCCTGTCGTACAGCGTGACGGGTGCACCCTGGTGCACGTGGCCGTGGGCCTGCGGGTCATGCCAGATGCTGCTGAGCATGGGGTCGAGCGTGAAGCTCACGAACATCGAGATCAGCACCGCCGCCACGATGGTGATGCCGAACTCGTGGAAGAACTTGCCGACGATGCCGCCCATGAAGCCGATGGGCAAAAACACCGCCACGATCGAGAAGGTGGTGGCCAGCACCGCCAAACCAATCTCCTGCGTGCCCTTGAGCGCGGCCTCGCGTGCGGTGGCGCCCATCTGCACATGGCGCACGATGTTTTCTCGCACCACGATGGCGTCGTCGATCAACAGGCCCACGCACAGGCTGAGCGCCATCATCGTGATGTTGTTGATGGTGAAGCCGAACAGGTACATGAAGAGAAAGGTGCCGATCAGTGCGATCGGCAGCGTGAGCCCGGTGATGACGGTCGAGCGCCACGAGTTCAGGAACAGGAAGACGATCAGCACCGTGAGCGCCGCGCCCTCGAACAGCGTGCGCTTGACGTTGGCGACCGAGACACGAATGGCGCGCGAGTTGTCGCGTATCACCTCGACCTTCACGCCCGGCGGCGTGAGCGAAGCGGCCTCGGCCAGCGCCTTGTTCAAGCCGTCGACCACACCGATGGTGTTTTCGCCTTGCGACTTCTGCACCGAGAGCAACACGGTGCGCTGGCCGTTGTAGAGCGCGAGGCTTTCCACCTCTTGCGGCCCGTCCGACACATCGGCCACCTGCCACAGCTTGATGGCGTTGCCGCCCTTGCGCGCCACCACGATGTCGCGAAAGTCTTCGGGGCGCTTCAGCCGCGCGTTGATCTGCACCACACGCTCTTGTTCGATCGAGCGGATGGCGCCCATCGGCAGCTCCTGGTTCTCGCTCTTCACCGCGGCCACGACCTGGTCGACGCTGATGCCTAAAGCTTCGAGCGCGGCCGGTTTCACGTACAGGTTGATCTGGCGCGCCACGCCGCCCACCGGGCTGACCGAGCCGACGCCGCGCGCGTTTTCCAGCCGCTTTTGCAGCACCTGGGTGGCCCAGGTGGTGAGCTCTTGCGAGCTCTTCTTGCTGTCGGTGGCGACGATGGCCACGTTGAAGATCGGCACGCTTTGCGGGTCGAAGCGCGAGATGCGCGGCTCCTTCACCTCGTCGCGCAGCAGCGGGCGGATGAGCGAGACTTTTTCGCGCACGTCGTCGGCCGCCTTGCGGCCATCCACATCGAGGTTGAACTCGACGATGACGACCGAGGTGCCTTCATACGACCGTGAATACAGCGAGCTGATGCCCGCCACCGTGTTGACGGCTTCTTCGACCTTTTTGGTGACCTCGGTCTCGACGATCTCGGGCGAGGCGCCGGGGTAGTCCATCACCACCACCACGGTCGGGAAGTCGATGTTGGGGAACTGGTCGACCGACAGCCGCTGGTAGCTGAACAGACCGAGCACGACGAAGGCCAGCATGACCATCGTGGCCATGACGGGGTTGCTGATGGAAACGCGGGTGAACCACATGGCGGGTGCAGGTGGTTCAGCGCGCTGCCGAGGCCGCCGCAGCGGTGCTCACGCTGACCGGCGTGCCTTCACGCAACTGGCCAACCGTTCCGCGCAGCAGGGTGCTGCCGGCGGCCAGGCCTTCGCTCAGCTCGACCACGCTTTCGCGGCCGGCTCCCAGCGTGGCTTCGCCGCGCGCACCGAGCGTCACCGTCTTTTGCACCACCTTGCCGTCGACCACGGCCAGCACGTAAGGCTTGGCCTGGTCGATGCGAACCGCGCTCACCGGCGCCACCAGGGCCGAGCGGCGTTGCAGCTCGATGGTGCCCTTGGCAAACAGGCCCTGGCGCAGGCCGGGGTGGGGCGCTAGCGCGAGATAGACCATCACCGCGCGGGTGCCGGCCTGGGTGCTGGGGTTGATGCGCGCCACAGTGGCGGGCATCGGGTCGGCAAAGCCGTCGACGATCAGCCGCGCCACCTGGCCCACTTTCACATCGACCACGTCTTCGGGTGCCATCGCGGCTTCGAGCTCGATGCGCGAGAGGTCGACCACCTCCACGATGCGAGCGTCGATTGACACCCGCTCGCCCACTTGCACCAGACGCTGCGAGATCTGGCCCGAGATCGGCGCCACCAGCCGTGCATCGGCCAACGATTTGCGGGTGAGGTCAACGGCCGCCACCGCTGCACCGTAGCTCGCCTGGGCAGCCGCTTCATTCGACACCGAGGTTTCGAGCCCCGTGGGCGAGATGAAACCCTGCGCCACCAGCGCGCGGTTGTTTTCGAGCGCTCGCTGGGCGATGTTGAGCTGCGCGCGCGACGAGGCGGCGGTCTGTTCGGACTGGCGCAGGCGCAGCGCGAGCTCCGAGGTGTCGAGCTGGCCGATCACCTGGCCGGCCTTGACGCTGTCGCCTTCGCGCACTGTCAGGGATTTCACCTCGGCCGCGACCTTGGCCTTGATGAAGCCGCTGTTGACGGCCTTCAAGCCGCCCGACACCGACAGCGTGCGCACCAGCTCTTGGGGGCTGGCCACCACCACGTCAGCGGGTGAGAGATCGAAGCTCTGCACGGCTTTGCTGCTGGCTGCTGCCGCCGCGCTGCGCTCCAGCTTGCGGGCCTGGAGTTTTTTGGCCACCACTCCGCCAAGGGCCAGCAGAACGATCGCGGCAATCAGCCATTTCAGCCAGCGTTTGGACGTCATGGGTTGCGTTTTCCCTTGGGTGCAGCGTCTTGTTTTGTGAGCAGGCCGTGGAGCATCAGGTCGATGTGGGTGTTGATCACGCCGCCACAGTCGATCTCCATGCCTTCGGCGGCGCAGGCGCCGAACGAGTGTTTGTGCAAGGCCATGAAGATGAGCGGCGCAAACAGCGCGTGCGTGACCTCGACGATGGGCAAGTCGCGGAACTCACCGCGGTCGATGCCGCGCTGCAGCGTGCGGGCCAGCAGGTCGCTCGCCGGCTTGATGATCTCGTCTCGGTAGAACTGCGCGATCTCGGGGAAGTTGCGCACCTCCGACATCATGATCTTGTGGATGCCACCAGCTGGCGTGTCGCCGACACGGTCCCACCACAGGTGCATGAGCATCGACAACAACTCGGCCGAGGGGCCCTCGAACTCGTCGACGATGCCACCGCCCTGGGCAATGATCTGCCCCAGGTTCTGCTGGATCACGGCCTTGAGCAGCTCTTCCTTGCTCGGGTAGTAGAGATAGAGCGTGCCCTTGGAGACACCGGCACGCTCGGCCACTTCATCGGAACGGGTGGCGGAGAAGCCTTTTTCGACAAAGAGCGCAAGCGCGGCGTCCAGCAGTTCTTGCGGGCGCGCTTCTTTGCGTCGTTGCCGCAGGGGGGCAGCGAGAGGGGTCTTGGACATGGAGGGGGAGATACTGACTAGTTGGTCAGTAATGTAGCCCCGGCGGTCTGCAGGGTCAAGCCAGGAGCCTAACCGAGGCGGGTCTGGCGCGGGTATTGCGCAGTAAAGAAGCGTGAAGCGGCGCCGCGGGGCCGTCAAAGTGCGCCGCTATCATCGCCCGTCGTTTTTGAAGGAGCCCGTGTGGACATCGTGTTGTGGGTCAAAGCCGCTTTGATGGGCATCGTCGAGGGGTTGACCGAGTTCCTGCCGATCTCCAGCACCGGGCACCTGATCCTGGCGGGCTCGCTGCTCGATTTCACTGGCGACACCGTCAAGGTGTTCGAGATCGCGATCCAGACCGGGGCCATGTTCGCCGTGATCTGGGAATACCGCGAGCGCTTGCGTCTCACGGTGGAGGGAATTCGCCACGACCCCGTGGCGCAGCGTTTTGCCCGCAACGTGCTGGTCGCCTTCATCCCGGCGGCGGTGTTGGGCCTGGCCTTTGGCAGCGTCATCAAGCAGCACCTGTTCAAGCCGGTGCCGGTGGCGGTGGCCTTCATCGTGGGCGGCTTCATCATCCTGTGGGTGGAGCGCCGCCACAAACGACTCTACGGCGAGCGTGACCTCGAAGGCACGCGGCAGGCGCGGGTGGAGACGGTCGATGACATGAGCGCGCTCGATGCGCTGAAGGTGGGGCTGCTGCAGTGCCTGGCGCTGATCCCCGGCACCAGCCGCTCGGGCGCCACGATCATCGGCTCGCTGGTGCTGGGTTTCTCGCGCAAGGCGGGCACCGAGTTCAGCTTCTTCCTGGGCATTCCCACGCTGATGGGGGCTGGCGCTTATTCGGTGTGGAAGCAGCGTGGCTTGTTGCAGTGGGCTGACTTGCCGATGTTCCTGATCGGCACGGCGTTCGCGTTCATCAGCGCGCTGGTGTGCATCCGTTGGTTGATCCGCTATGTGTCGACGCACGACTTCACGGTGTTTGCCTGGTACCGCATCGTGTTCGGCCTGGTCGTCTTGGCGACCGCGTGGAGTGGCCTCGTTACTTGGGCTGCTTGACGAAGACCAGATCCCACACGCCGTGGCCCAGCTTGATGCCACGGTTTTCGAACTTGGTCAGCGGGCGGTACTCGGGCCGCGGCGCGTAGCCCTCGGCCGTGTTGCGCAGTGCGGGCTCGGCGCTCAGCACCTCCAGCATCTGCTCGGCATAAGGCTGCCAGTCGGTGGCGCAATGCAGGTAGCCACCAGGCGCAAGGTGCGTCACCAGTTTGGCGACGAAGGGCGGCTGGATCAAGCGGCGCTTGTTGTGCTTCTTCTTGTGCCACGGGTCGGGAAAGAAGATGTGCACACCCGCAAGCGAGCCGGGCGCGATCATGTGTTCGAGCACGTCCACCGCGTCGTGCTGCACGATGCGCAGGTTGCTCAAGCCTTTTTCGTCGATGTGCTTGAGCAGCGCGCCGACGCCGGGGGGGTGAACCTCGACGCCCAGAAAGTCGGTGCCAGGCAAGGCTTGCGCGATCTTGGCCGTGGCGTCGCCCATGCCGAAGCCGATCTCCAGCACCAGTGGCGCGGCACGGCCGAAGGTGTCGGTCGGCGACAGCCGTTGAGGCGCATAGGGCAGCACAAACTTCGGCCCCAGCGTTTCAATGGCGCGAATCTGCCCGGTGCCCATGCGGCCGGCGCGCACGACGAAGCTGCGGATTCGGGGGCGCGCGGGCGCGGTGTTGTCGGTGGGATCGTGGGCGTCTGTCATGGGGGCGGGACCGCCGTTTGGCGGGGCCCGCATTGTGCCTGTTAGACCGGCACCGTCGCTCCAGTGTCTTCGGCCTCGGCCGGTGAGCCTTGGCCGTCGAGCACGGCGCGGGCGCGGGCCATGTCGATGTCGCCCTCCCAGCGCGCCACGGCCACGGTGGCCACGCAGTTTCCGATCAGGTTGCCGAGTGCGCGCGCGATGCCCATGAACCAGTCGACCGACAGCACCAGCACCAGGCCGATCGCCGGAATCGCGGGAATCGCCTGCAGCGTGGCCGCCAGCACCACGATGGCCGAACCCGGCACGCCGTGCGCGCCTTTTGACGTGACCAGCGAGATCGCCAGGATGGTCAGCAGGTCGGCGGTGGTGATGGGTGTGTTGGTGGCCTGCGCGATGAAGACCGCGGCCAGCGTGATGTAGATCGAAAACGCATCGAGGTTGAACGAATAGCCGGTCGGGATCACGAGGCCCACCGTCGAATCGCGAATGCCCAGGTGGCGCAGCTTGGCCATGATCTGCGGCAGCACACTGTCAGACGAGGTGGTGGCAAACACCACCGCCAGCTCTTCCCGCAGGTAGGCCAGCAGCTTGATCAGGCTCAGGCCCGAGATGCGCATGATGGCGCCGAGGATCACGAACACAAAGATCGCGACAGCGCCATAGAACAGCAGCACCAGCATGCCCAGCTGCTTGAGCGAGCCGAGCCCGTATTTGCCCACCGTGAAGGCGATGGCGCCCAGCACACCAAGCGGTGCGAGCTTGATGATCAGCCCCATGATCTTGAACAGCACCTGGCCGAGGTCATCGACGAGGCCACCAATGGCCTGGCCACGCTCGCCCAGCATCGCGATGGCGCAGCCGAACAGCACCGCAAACAGCAGCACCTGCAGCACGTCACCGTTGGCAAACGCGCTGACCACCGTGGTTGGAATGAGCTTGAGCAAAAACTCCACCGTGCCGCCGCCGGTGAGCTTGCTGGCGTTGTCGGCATAGGCGCCCATGGCCTTGGCATCGAGCGCCTTGGGGTCGATGTTCATGCCTGCGCCTGGCTGGAACACGAATGCCAGCACCAGCCCCAGCAGCAGGGCGAGGGTGGTGACGGCCTCGAAGTAGATCAGCGCCTTCACACCCACCCGGCCCACACGCTTGAGGTCGCCCGCGCCGGCGATGCCATGCACCACCACGCAGAAGACAAGCACCGGAATGATCATCTTGATGAGCTTGATGAAGCCATCACCCAGCGGCTTGAGCTTCACGGCGGCATCGGGCCACAGCAGGCCCACCACCACACCGATGACAAGGGCCAGCACCACCTGGCCAAAAAGGGACCGGAAAAAACGGGGCATGGCTTGCGCTCCTGAAACGGCGAAGGGGTGGCACGCTGCAACGCGGGCCACCCCTTTCCATGCAAGCGTCGCGCCAACGTTTGGCTTAGCGGCCGCCCTCCCACAGCGTCAGGTCAGGTGCGTAGTTGCCCGCACCGTAGGCCGAGCAGAAGGAAGCGTTATTGCCGCGGTAGGTCGGGTCGAGCGCGACCACGGCCGGGCGAATGGCGTTCCAGAAGCGCATCGGTTCGTCGCCGGACTGGCCGCCGGAATCCTTCACCACGATCACCATGTCGAGGCCACGGTGCACGATGATGTACTGGCCGCCCAGACCGGCGGCGAAGAACACGCCCACGTCGTGCTGCTGCGCGGGGCAGCCGCCGGGCCGGCCGCAGCTCGGTGCGTTGGACACCTGGCCATGCGGGTAGGCGCGGTACTGCGGCTTCGGTGCGCAGGGGTCTTCTTCCTGCAGCCAGGTCAGGTAGCCATAACGGGTGTTGGCGTCTTCGAACGAGGTGTGGCCCAGGTTGTAGAGGTAGTTCACGTCGACCACGCGCTGGCCGTTCCACACGCCGCCGTTGTTCATCAGCAGGCCCAGGCGGGCCATGTCGCGCACGGTGGTTGTCCAGCTGGTCGCGAAGTTCTTGCTGGTGGTCGAGTTGCCCCAGGTGGAGTTCTCGAAGCCCAGCGGCGTGGCGATGAAGCGCTGCCAGAAGGTGCCGATGTTGCCGCCCAGCCGGGTGCTGTCTTGGGCGACCACGGTGTTGACCAGGTCGCTCAGGCGGTTGATCGCGTCGCTGCCCACCGTGTCGTAAACGAACTCTCGGTTCGGGTAGTTCAGGTTGGGCGATGCGTCGCTCACCATGCCCAGCACGTGCGCGGTGGTTGAGGCCTGCTGGAAGGTGAAGCTGTCGAGCCAGTGATCGACGCGCTGGAACTCACCCAGCGGCCCGCGCTTGCGCGTGGTGGTGACCGGGATGTTCTTCGTCTGGTGGATCAGCGCGCCGACGGTCAGCGAGCCCATGGTCTTGGTGGTCGAGTAGACCTGGCTGGCCGAGTCGCGCCCGCTCGGGTGGTACTCGTGGCACAGCTTGCCGTAGCGCACGATGGCATACGACAGGCCGAGCGTGCGGTTGGCTTGCTGCAAGGCGGCCGAGTCCAGCTTGCATTCGGCCGCGACATTGGCGGCGGAAACCAGCGTCCACGGGCCGGTGCCGGGGTCGCGCCTGGCAACCGGGTCCGGGTCGGTGCCGGTGCGTGTGCCATCGACGCGCACGTTGGCCACGGTGTAGGTCTCGCTGGAGAGGCTGGCGTTGACGCGGAAGCGCAGGGTCAAGGTGGCCTGGCCGGCAGCCGTGGTCGGCAGGGCGAAGGTGGCCGGGCCGGAGGCGGTGCGGCTCGATTCGAGCACGGTGTAGGTGCTGCCATTGGTCGAGAACTCGACGATGCCGGCCTCACCGGTGTCCAGCCCCGACGGGGTGCGGGTGAAGCTCAGCGACAGGTTGCCAAAGCCCACGGTGCTGAAAGCGGCCGAGCGGACCGAGCCGTCGGAGCCGAAGGCCGAGCCACTCATGCGTGCGCCAAAGCTGCCGGTGGTGACGCTGCCGGCCGAAGTGAAGCCACCCAGCCCGCCGCTGAAACTTTCTTGCAGCAGCACGTCGGCCTGGGCAGCAGCCGAAGCGAGCAGGGCGCCCACGGCCAGGGCGGTGCGCGCCAACCGCGCTGCGGCGCGGTGCGATCGATGTTGGGTCATTCAACTGTCTCCGTTTGTGTGCCATTGAAGGCTCGTAGAAACGGCGCGCGGCCTGAAATGAGGCTGAACACCGGTCGGGGCGGAAATATTGAACGATCGTGCATTAATAGCGCATAGCGGTTTCCCTTACGGCATCGGGTCCAGAGTGGAGCCATGGGGAGGCGCACCATCGAAAGGGGGCCGAAGCTATATTTTTTGACCGCATGTGCAGCGGCTGGAGGGTGTCTCCTCCACGCTAGAATCCGCGCCTATTGCGGGTGTAGTTCAATGGTAGAACGGCAGCTTCCCAAGCTTCATACAGGGGTTCGATTCCCCTCACCCGCTCCAGTTTTGCCGGGCCGCAATTTGCGGCCCGTCTTGTTTTTGCGGCGCTTCGAGGGAGCCTGGGATGAATGACAAGCTGATGCGTGTCGTTTGGGTGGATCTGCCGGAGCCGACCTCAGGCGAGCCGGCGTTTCGCTTGCCCGAGGGCGGGCCCTGGGGCCCATTTGCCGAGGAGCGACTGGTCGGCCTGGACGCGTTGGCTTCGGCCAGCCCCGGCGCAGAAGCCGTGTTGCTCTACCTGCCCGGTGGCAACCAGGCCACGCCCATCCCGTGGGCCGTGCTGTCATCGACCTGCGCCGAAGCGGCTGTGCTGGTGCTGACCGATGCGATCGATGCCGCCACGCAGCAGCGTTTGCTGGCCACGGGCGCACAAGACGTGGTGCTGCAGGATGACGCGCAGTCACTCCCGCAACGGGTTCGCCTGGCGGCGCAGCGCAAACGTGTGGAGCAAGAGGCGCGCAAGGCCTACGCTACCGATCTGGGCACGGGCTTGCCCAATCGCCCGCAGTTGATCGAACACATGAGCCAGATCCTCGCGCTGCGTGAGCGCGAGCCCAAGCCGGTGAGCGTGCTGGTGTTTCGCATCGACGGTTTGCAGGGGGTCGAGGCGGGGCATGGCCACGAGGCGGTCAACGTGGTGCGGCGCAAGGTGGCTGTGCGCCTGCGTGCTGGTGTGCGTTCGAGCGACGTGGTGGCTTCGCTCGGCACCGATGTGTTCGCCGTGCTCCTGCCGTCGACCGAATCTGCCGCCGATGCGCAGCATGTGGTCGACAAGCTGCTGCGCTCGGTGCGCGAGCCTTTCAAGGTGGCTGGCGCCGACGTGCCGATCACAGCGCACGTAGGTGTGGCTCAGTTTCCGCAAGACGGCAAGCAGCCCGATCAGCTGCTGCGCCACGCGTCGTCGGCGGCGTTGTTGGGCGCTTACAGCCTGCCGACGTCAGCCAACGAATGACTACTTGAGGATGTCACCCAGGCACAGGTACTTGATCTCGACGTAGTCGTCGATCCCATGGCGCGAACCCTCGCGCCCCAGGCCCGATTGTTTGACGCCGCCAAACGGCACCTCGGCCGTCGAGATCAGCCCGGTGTTCACGCCGACCATGCCTGACTCCAGCCCTTCGCCCACGCGGAAGATGCGGCCGATGTCTCGGCTGTAGAAGTACGCGGCCAGGCCGAACTCGGTGGCGTTGGCCATCTCAAGGGCCTCGGCTTCGGTCTTGAAGCGAAACACCGGCGCCACCGGGCCAAAGGTTTCTTCGCGGGCGCAGAGCATGTCACTGGTGGTGTCGGTGAGCACCGTGGGTTCGAAGAAACGGTCGCCGACACGCTTGCCGCCGGTCAGCACCTTGGCGCCCTTGCTCACCGCATCGGCCACGTGGCGCTCTATCTTGGCGATGGCGTTGTCATCGATCATCGGGCCCTGGGTGATGCCGGGCTCGAAGCCGTTGCCGACCTTGATGGCCTTGGCTTTGACCGCCAGCTTCTGCACGAACTGGTCGTACACAGTGTCTTGCACGTAGAGCCGGTTGGCGCAGACGCAGGTCTGCCCGGCGTTGCGGTATTTGCTGGCGAGCGCGCCTTCGACGGCGCTGTCGATGTCGGCGTCGTCGAACACGATGAAGGGTGCGTTGCCGCCGAGTTCGAGCGAGAGCTTCTTGATGGTCGGCGCACATTGCGAGGCCAGGATGCGGCCCACTTCGGTCGACCCGGTGAACGACAGGTGGCGAATGATGTCGCTCTCGCACAGCACCTTGCCGATCTCGGCTGACTTTTCAGACGTGAGGATGTTGAGCACGCCCGCCGGCAGCCCGGCACGCTGGCCCAGCTCGGCAATGGCCAGTGCCGACAGCGGCGTCTGCCCTGCGGGCTTGACGATCACCGGGCAACCGGCGGCGAGTGCCGGCCCCACCTTGCGCGTGATCATCGCGATGGGGAAGTTCCACGGCGTGATGGCCGCACACACACCCATTGGCTGCTTGATGACGAGGTAGCGCTTGTTGTTGTCGGTGGTCGGGATGGTTTCGCCGTAGACACGCTTGCCTTCTTCGGCAAACCACTCGATGAAGCTTGCGCCGTAGACCACTTCGCCCTTGGCTTCGGCCAGCGGCTTGCCTTGTTCGGCGGTCATGATGCGGGCCAGGTCGTCGGCATGCTGGTGCATCAGGTGGAACCACTTCATCAGGATCGCGCTGCGCTCCTTGGCCGTCTTGTTGCGCCAGGCGGGCCAGGCTTTTTGCGCGGCTTCCAGCGCGGCGCGTGTTTCGATCACGCCCACGTTGGCCACGTCGGCCAGCTTCTTGCTGGTGGCCGGGTCGATCACGTCGAAGCGGCTCGCGCCGCCCACCCATTCGCCATTGATCAGCGCGTTGGTTCTGAGCAGGCTCGGGTCGGCGAGCAGGGAGAGAGGCGATGCTTTGGCGTCCATGGGGTGTCTCCGAAGGTGGCGGCGATGATAAGTCTTGGGGCTTGGTCATGAGCCTGTACGGGGCTTGGCACGGGCGCCCACCTATAATCAAAACCCTCGAAAAATCAAGCAGTTGCGCGCAAAGGCAACTCAAGAGAGACCGGCATGAAAGCCTTTGAAATCCGTTCGCAGTTCCTGAAGTTCTTCGAAGCCAAGGGCCACACCATCGTGGCCTCGAGCCCGGTGGTGCCTGGCGACGACCCGACGCTGCTGTTCACCAACGCGGGCATGAACCAGTTCAAGGACGTGTTCCTCGGCTTCGACAAGCGCAGCTACTCGCGCGCCACCACGGCGCAAAAGTGCATTCGCGCCGGTGGCAAGCACAACGACCTCGAGAACGTGGGTTACACCGCACGCCACCACACCTTCTTCGAGATGCTGGGGAATTTATCGTTCTGCGATTAATTCAAGGAAGTCGCGATCGACGAGGCAAGGAGCCTGCTAACTAAAGATTACGCTCTGCCGAATTATAAGCTTCTCTTCACCATCTATAATG
>JACMKJ010000197.1 GCA_014380155.1 Rhizobacter sp.
CCGGCCCTGGTGGTTTGGCGTGTGCCGGTAGTGTTGCCGGCTGAAAGTGTGGACGTTGACTCAGCGTATTTACGTAGGAAACCTCTCCTTCCAGACCACAGAGTCTGAAGTAGCGGAGTTGTTCGGCCAGTTCGGCACTGTCGTGTCGTGCGCCCTCCCGAACGACCGCGAGACCGGCCGCCCGCGCGGCTTCGGTTTCGTCGAAATGCCGAATGCCGATGCCACCCGCGCCATGCAGGCGCTCGATGGCAAAGACATGGGCGGTCGTCCGCTGAAGGTCAATGAAGCCCAGGAGCGCGAGCGCGGCGCCCCGCGCGGCAACTTCGGTGGTGGTGGTGGTGGCGGCGGCGGTGGCCGCGGCGGTTACTGAAACCAGCTGCTGTACCGCTTCATCACTGAAGCGGCTTTAACAAGAAGCGGTGAGTGCGCAAGCACCCACCGCTTTTTTCATGCCTGCGCGAAGCAGGGCGGCCTCCATCAGGGCATCAGCTCGAACGACGCCTTGATGAACAGCTCGGTTTCCAACGCACGCGGTGGCTGGCGGCTTTGCCGGCTCAGCCCGGCGCTCAGCACACGGCCCACACCGAAGCGCCGCTGGGCGACGAGTGATGCCACCGACTCGCGCGCCGCGTTCGCCGGCACGGCAGCCGCAGCGTCTTCAGCGCGTGCCAGCCGGCTGTGTTGCCACAACACGCGCAGCGAGTCGCGTGCACTGAGGTGCAGCACGCCCAGCCATTGCGCGGCGGTGTCGGTCAGCGCCCGCCTGCCGTCACGGCCCTGGATGAAACCTTGCTGCACACGCTGCTCTGACTCAAGCCCCCAGCCGTTGGGCAAACCGGCGCGCAGCTTGGCTTCGAACAACCAGACCGCGCCACGCCCGACACGGTCGGCTTCGACGTCGAGCCGCTCACCCACTTCGAGTTCGGCATTGAAACGCGTGAACCAGGGCGCCGGGTTGACGCCATACCCCAGCGCCAGGCTGCGCGAGGGGTGCAGCCGCCCGCCCGCGCTGGCCGGTTTGGCGCGCTCGGCGTTCAGGTGCAGCTGCAACCAGGCTTCGGTATTCAGCGCGGCCACCCACCACAGGCCGGGGTGGATGTGCCGCAGCACCGTCTCGCCACCGGCAATGCCCGCCGGGGCATCGCGCAAGGCCGAACGCTGTTCGAGCGCGAGCGTGGCTTCGAATTCATAAGCGGTGAAAGCCGACCAGGCACCCAGCGGCGCCAGCTCGCGCTCGCCAAAACGCCGGATCAGCTCGGTCTTGAGGATTCGCACACCGGCCTGCTCGACAAAACCGTTGTCGTTGCGAAAACGCGGGCTGACGTCGCTCAGCTCGGCGGTGAAGTTCCAGCCCGGGGTGCGCCGCCACCATGAGAGCGAGGTGTGGTGGCCGTCTTCTCGCGGTGCCGTTTGCGGCGCGCCGTCGGCATCAAACAGCGCGGTGGTCTGCGAGCCGAGCAGGCGCACACGCAGCTGGTCTTGGCCGCTGGCACGCCACAACACATCAGCACCGGCGACGCGGTTGTCGCGGCCCTCGCCGTAGTCGCGCACCGACACCAGGCCGCCCAGCGTGGCGGCCACCGCATGCCAACGCCCGCGCAGCAGCGTGGCTTGCGATCGCGTGTCTTGCGGCGCCACACCGGTGCCGTAGGCGCCGGGTTGCAGGATCAGGCCACCGCCCGCGTCGCTCAGGCTGAGCGCGGTCGCATCGGCGCCAGCCCCGCGCCAGGTGGCACGCACACCCCAACGCGGGTCGGTGACTGAGCGCGAGTAGAACGCCGGCAAGGGCAGGTCGAGCACATCGGTGCTCTCCAGAAAGAAGTGGCGCTTCTCGGGCACGCTGAGGGCAAAGCGGGTGTTGCCGGCGAGCTGGGGCGTGTCGAGTTCGACCTGCGAGAAGTCGGGGTTCAGCGTGGCGTCGAACACCCAGTCGGCGCGCGGGCGCCATTTGATGTCGGCCCCCAGCGAGAGCTCATTGCCGCGCTGCTCGCCGCGTGTACGGCGCGCGGTCAGCTCGGGGCGCACCGACAGAACGCTGCGGTCGCGCACACGGTCGGTCACGTCTTCGAGGCCCGTCACCGCTTGCAGCTCGCTGATGAAATTGAGCGCGTCCTTGCTCAGCGGTGCGCTCAGCAGCAGCATGCTGGCCTCGCGCGGCACGCTGCGCGTGACCATCAGGCGCCAGGCGCCGCCGCCCGAGTAGGGGTAGCGCAGCGCCAGCAGCGGCAGGCGCAGCTCGACGCTGTAGCCGTCGACCTCGCGCTGCACGGCGGCTTCGGTTTCGAAGTCGGGGGCGAAGTCTTCGGTGTCGGTGTCGGCGATGAACATGCCGTCGGCCACCACGCCCGCCGCATTGACCCGCACAAACTGCGCCGACTGGCGCGCGCCCACGGGGTCGAGCACGATGGAAACAAAATCCTGGTCGCGCATCACCTGGTCACGGCGCACCAGCGGTGCCCGAATCAGCGCCGGCTCGGGGTCGTAGGCGCGGATGCCGAAGGTGATGCCGCTGTCGTCGACCACCACCTGCACCGTGGTGCGCATCGGCGCGGGCCAGCGCTCAACCGGCAGGTACTGGGTGAAGGCGTCGTGCACCGGCGCGCGTTGCCACACGGCTTCATCGAGGCGGCCATCGATGCGCAAGACGGGCTCGTCAGCAGCCAGCCGCACCGCCTGCGGACGCGCGCCGTCAGGATAGGCCGCAGAAGCCGCGCTGACGAGCAGGCTCATCAGCCCGCCGGCCCAAGCCCGAGACCACCGGCTCACGCCTTCATTCGCTTTCGCGATGCTTGCGGGGCCGCCCGGCCAACACCCGGTCGAACAGCGCGTCGGGCAGCAGCCGCATGAGTTTGGCCACCAAGCCCATCTGCCACGGGATCACGCGATAGCTCACGCCATCTGTGATGGCGGCGAACGACTTGTCGGCAAACACCTCGGGCTGCATCAGGAAGGGCATGCTGTAGCGGTTCTTCGCGGTGAGCGGCGTGGCGACGTAGCCGGGCGCAATGGTTACCACCTTCACACCCGCATCGCGCAGCTCGCCGCGCAGGGTTTCGCAGTAGCTGATGACGGCGGCCTTGCTCGAGCAGTAGGCCCCATGCCCCGGCAGACCGCGGATGCCCGCCACGCTGGCAATGCCCACCAGCGTGCCCGAGCGGCGCGTGCGCATCGGGGTGACAAAGGGCTGGAAGGTGGCGGCCATGCCGATGTTGTTGGTCTCGTAGACGCGGCGCATGACTTCGATGTCGCTCTGCACGGCGGTGTCGATGCCGATGCTGATGCCGGCGTTGGCGATCACCACATCAGGCAGGCCCTGGGCGGCGATGCAAGCAAGCCCGGCGCCGGTGATGCTGTCGGTGTCACAAACGTCAGCTCCGTAGACGGCATAGCGTGTCGTGTCGAGGCCTTGCGTCTGCGCCCAGGCCTCCAGCTCGGCCGCGCGGCGTGCCACCAGCGCCAGCCGGTAGCCCGCGCGGTAGAAGCGCAGCGCCAGCGCCTGGCCGATGCCGCTGGAAGCGCCTGTGACGAACAGCAGCGGAGCACTCATGGTTTACCTTTGGGAGAGAAGCTCGCGCGCATGCGCCCGCTGAACTGGATCAGGCGGTCGAGGTGGCTGTATTCCATGCCCTCGGCGTGCACCTGGGTACCGCCGCGTGTCACCGTCACCGGCAAATGCGAGCGCACACGCTCGGTGTCGAGGAAGGCATGCAGGAACTCGCCCTTGAAGTTGATCGCGGCATCGTCGGCCGTGGCCTCGCGCACGATCTCGGCGCCGCCCATCAACTGCACTTCAGTGCCAGCGCCGTTGGAGATCGCATGGCGTGCGGTGGCCAACGTCACCCGCCCGTCGGGCGCCACGGCGCGAAGGCGCACGTTGTCGATTTCCAGCGTGTCGGTGTCGGGGTAATGGCGCAGGGCATCGCCCTCGATCTGCGCGCGCAAAGGGCCTTGGGGGGTGAAGCGCTGCACGGCAAAGTCGCGCATCTCGTAGTCGGGCTCATGGCGCAGCGGCGCGGCGGCACGCACTTCGCCGGCCAGCGGCGTGTTTTTCACCAGCCACCAGGTGCCCAGGGCCAGCAAGGCCATCAACAAGAGCGGCAGATAAGACGACACCAGCTCGAACACCCGCCAATGCCAAGGCTGCCGCACCGTCTGGGCAGACGCGGGCGCGGCCGGCGGTGACAAGGCACCCGGCGCTGTCAACGAGACGACTTCAGGCAGGTCCATCGAGCGTGGTGAGGTGGCCGCGCAGCAGCGGCGCGTAACGCCCTGCGGCGGTGAGCAGCAGATCGCAACACTCGCGCGCGGCGCCATGGCCGCCCGGGGCAGTGGTCACGTGGTGGGCGATGGCCTTGACCTCGGCGTGGGCGTTGGCCGGTGCGCAGGCCAAAGCGGCGCGCGCCATCAAAGGCAGGTCAGGCCAGTCGTCGCCCATCGCGGCGAGTTGTGGCCAGCCGAGTTGCAACTGGGCGAGCAAGGTTTCGGCCGCGGCCAGCTTGTCGTGTGCGCCGTAAGCGGCATGCACGATGCCCAGGTCGGCCACCCGCCGGCGCACCGCAGGCGAATCGCGCCCGGTGATGACGATGGGGGTGATGCCGCCTTGCGCCAGCAGCTTGAGGCCATGGCCGTCGAGCGTGTTGAACGCCTTGAATTCTTCGCCGCGCTCGCTGAGGTAGATGCGGCCGTCGGTGAGCACACCGTCGACATCGAAGATGGCGGCGCGCACCGCCTGCGCTTGCAGCAGCAACTCGGGCGCGAACTGAAGCACCGGCGTAATGTGGCGCATCAGATGACCTTGGCCCGCATCAAGTCGTTGAAGCTCAGCGCGCCCACCAGCAGGCCGCTGCCGTCGACCACCAGCACGAGCGTGATGCGCGCTTCTTCCATCAGATCGGCGGCTTCGACGGCGAGCGCGTTGGGGCGCACGGTGCGCGGTTTCCTGTGCATCACTTCTCGTGCAGTGAGGCCGCGCAGGTCGCGGCCTTGTTCGATGCAGCGACGCAGGTCGCCGTCGGTGAAGATGCCCAGCACCTGGCCGGCCGGGTCGGTGACGATGGCCGCGCCCAGGCTCTTGGCGCTCATCTCGCGCATGAGCTCGGTGAACACGGTGTCGGGGCTCACGCGCGGCAGCGCTTCGCCGGTACGCATCAGGTCGTGCACATGCGTCAGCAGCTTGCGGCCCAGGCTGCCGCCGGGGTGCGAGCGGGCGAAGTCTTCTTCGCGAAAGCCACGCGCGTCGAGCAGCGCCACGGCCAGCGCGTCGCCCATCGCCATCTGCGCGGTGGTGCTGGCGGTAGGGGCCAGCTTGAGCGGGCAGGCTTCTTCATCGACCGCGCTGTTGAGCACGATGTCGGCATGCTGCGCGAGGGTCGACTCCGCCCCGCCCGTCATTGCCACCAGGGTGATCCCCAAGCGCTTGAGCGCAGGCAGGATGGCGGTGATCTCGTCGGCCTGGCCCGAGTTGGAGATGGCCAGCACCACATCACCCGGCGTCACCATGCCGAGGTCGCCATGGCTGGCTTCGGCCGGGTGCACAAACATCGCGGGCGTGCCGGTCGAGGCCAGCGTGGCCGCGACCTTGCGGCCTACGTGCCCGCTCTTGCCCATGCCCATCACCACCACACGCCCCTTGCATGCGAGCACGGCCTTCACGGCCGCCGCGAACTCGGGGCCGAGGCGGCTCTTGAGGCCGAGCAGGGCGCGCGCTTCGATGTCGAAGGTGTCGCGTGCGAGTTGCAGCGCACGTTCGGCATCAAAAGAAGAAGGGGTGGCGGGGGCTTCGGTGGGCACGGCGCAGGTCGTCCCCGAGGGGTTCGTCCAGTAGGATGCGGCGATTGTAGGCACGCAGCTTGCGCGACAGCGCTTCTCCCACGCCGCCCATGGCCTCCACCCTCGAACTGATCCTGTTGTACCTCGTTGCCGCGGTGGCAGGTGTGGTGGTGTGCCGGTCCTTGCGCTTGCCGCCCATGCTGGGCTACCTCGCCGTGGGGGTGCTGATCGGCCCCAATGCGCTGGCGCTGGCCAAGGATTCGGCAGGCATCACTTACCTGGCCGAATTCGGCGTGGTGTTCCTGATGTTCGTCATCGGGCTCGAGTTCAACCTGCCCAAACTGAAGAGCATGCGCAAGCTGGTGTTCGGCCTCGGCCTGAGCCAGGTGGCGCTGACCATGCTGGTGGCGGTGGCAGGCAATGCGTTGCTGGCGTGGGCCTTCAGCCTCGCGGGCCGCAGCTGGGGCTTGGGCTGGCAAAGCGCGGTCGCGTTGGGGGGAGCTCTCGCAATGAGCAGCACCGCCATCGTCGTCAAGCTGATGGCCGAGCGGCTGGAGCTGGAAAGCGAACACGGCCGGCGTGTGATGGGCGTGCTGCTGTTTCAAGACTTGGCCGTGGTGCCGCTGCTGGTGCTGATCCCGGCTCTGGGCTCGTCACCCGAGCAGCTGGCCACGGCACTCGCGTGGGCTGCATTGAAGGCCGCGGCCTTGCTGACGGTTCTGCTGGTCGGCGGCCAGCGGGCGATGCGCTGGTGGCTCACGCTCGTGGCACGGCGCAAGAGCGAAGAGCTGTTCATCCTCAACCTGCTGCTGGTCACGCTGGGCCTGTCATGGCTGACCGAACACGCGGGCCTGTCGCTGGCGCTGGGGGCCTTTGTCGCCGGCATGCTGATCGCCGAGACCGAATACAAACACCAGGTGGAGACCGACATCCGGCCCTTCCACGACGTGCTGCTGGGGCTGTTTTTCATCACCATCGGCATGAAGCTCGATGGCGAGATCATCCTCGCGCAGTGGCCGCTGGTGCTGCTGTTGAGCCTGTTGCCGGTGCTGTTCAAGTTTGCGCTGGTGGCCGCGCTGGCGCGGTTGTTTGGCGCGGCCACCGGCGTGGCGCTGCGCACTGGCCTGTACCTCGCGCAGGCGGGCGAGTTCGGCTTTGTGCTGTTGACGCTCGCCTCGCACGAGAAGCTGCTGCCCGACCACCTGCAAAGCCCGGTGCTCGCGAGCATGGTGTTGTCGATGCTGGCCACGCCGTTCATCGTGATGTACAGCAACCGCATCGTGATGCGGCTGTCGTCGAGCGACTGGCTGATGCAGTCGGTGGCCATGACCTCCATCGCCAAGCGCGCCATCAACACCGAGGCCCACATCATCATCTGCGGCTACGGCCGCAGCGGCCAGAACCTGGCGCGCCTGCTGGACGGTGAACGCATCCCCTACATGGCGCTCGACCTCGACCCCGACCGCGTGCGCCAGGCCGCGGCCGCCGGCCAGAGCGTGGTGTTTGGCGACGCCGCACGCCTGCAAAGCCTGATGGCCGCAGGCCTCGCGCGTGCCAGTGCGGTGGTGGTGAGTTACCACGACACGCCGTCGGCGCTGAAGATCCTGCACCTCGTACAAGCCCATGCGCCGACGGTGCCGGTGATCGTGCGCACGCTCGACGACACCGACATCGAGCGCCTGCAAGCCGCGGGTGCCACCGAGGTGGTGCCCGAAGCCATCGAAGGCTCGCTGATGCTGGCCAGCCACGCACTGGCGCTGGTGGGTGTGCCGATGCGGCGCGTGATCCGTGTGGTGCAAGAGCAGCGCGATGCGCGCTACAGCCTGCTGCGCGGCTACTTCCATGGTGCAGACGACGACACCGTCGACGACCTGCTGCAGGCCCGGCTGCGCAGCGTGAGCCTGCCTCCCGCCGCCGCCAGCCTGGGCCAGCCGCTGGCCGATCTGGCCCTGCATGCGGTGGGTGTGACGGTCGTGTCGATCCGCCGCGCCTCAGGCGCCGTCACCAAACCCGAGGAGACCCTGATGCTGACAGCCGGCGACACGCTGGTGCTGTCGGGACTACCTGAGGCCTTGTCGCTGGCTGAAGGTAAGCTGCTCGGCCGGATGTGAGGCCCGCACGAAAAAGGGGCCCGAAGGCCCCTTGGGAATGAATCGCTGTTTTCCGAGATCAGGGAGGGCAGGCGCCACCCGTGGCCTGAATCCCTGCGCGCAGCTGGTTGGTCGACGCACTGGTATCTGGATGCGCCGTGTTGTTGGTGAAAGTGCACCCGTAGGTGGCAGCTGCCACCGTGGCCGGCGTCACCACGTCGTCGCCAGCCGGCTTGGCTGCCGCACCGCCGGCTTCCCACGCAACCATGTCGCTGAAGGCTGCCACCTGTTCCGGCACCGTGAAATCGCAGTGGCTGGCGCCCCGGATGGCACGTTGCACCAGGTAAGCGCTGTTGCCCTTGGCGGCCACGCGTTTCTGGTAGATCTGCTGCATGCTGAAGGGCACGAAGAGATCGCCCAGCGTGTGGATCGACACCACGGGGATCCTGATGTCGCCGTTCGCCTTCGGAACCCAGCGCAACCCGTCGGTACGCAGGCGGTTCGCGTCGGGCAGGGCGGTCAGTTTCTGCACCACGGTGTTGATCGGGTCAGGCGTCGTCCCGTCCACGGTGTAGACGAAACGGTTGGTGTCGATGCCGGCCTTGTTGAGGATGCCGGTGACCGTGCCGTCGCCGCCGAAGGTGCCGTAGGCCGATGGAAAGCTGCCGCCGAAGGCAATGCCCTGCGTGAACATCGGGCGCTCGCCGCCGGTCAGGTTCTTCACGATCGCCAGGTACCTCTGGCCAGCCGTCGTAGGCGCCGTTGGGAAGGTGGTGAACAAGGCGCCGGTGACCAGCGCCGACACCTCGGACCAGCGCTCGCTCGGGTAGCCGGGAGCACCAGCCACTGCCAATGCGGCCATCTGCATGGCGCCGAAGGTGTCGAACAGCTCGGTGTCACCCATCACGCCGCACATCGGCACGGCACCGTGGTAACGCACCTTGTTGCGGGCGGTCGCGTAGGCCTCGTCTTCGATCGCTGCGGCCGTGATGTGGCCACCCATCGAGTGACCGGTGATGAAGATCTTGTCCGGTGCGGTCAGCGGGCGCGAGTTGGCGGTGGCGATGCGGGAGAACTCGAGCGCCAGGGCGTTGGTGTCTTCCACACCAGCACGCACGTCGTAGTAGTTCTTGCTGTAGCTCGACGCAGCCCATGCGTAGCCGTTTTGCACCAGGTAGCGGCGGATCGACGGGTTCTGGACGCCGAGGGCGGCACCGGTACCGGCGTAGCCGTGGGCGTACATCACCAGTTTGCCGTTCCAGTTGGCGGGTACCTCCACACGGTAGGCGGCGCCGTTCAGCACGCCCGCCCAGCGGCTGGTGGTGCTCATGTCAACCACGTCGCCGGCATCGGCGGCCATCGCAGTGAATGTGGTGGCTGCGGTGGCCGTGAAGGTGCGCGAGTCTTGCGCACGCGTTTCTTCGGGGACCGGAGCGGGCGCAGGGTCGTCGCTGCCTCCGCAGGCAACGAGCAGCGCGCTTGTGGCGGCCAGAGCGACAAGGCGCAGGGTGAATTGGGGCTGCATGGAATGAGTCTCCTGATGGCGGTTCTGTGATGTCGTAGCCCCACAGTGGCGGGGTCGGGCGGAGACTAGCCCGCGCTTTCGGCATGCGATGCGCGGAGTTTCCCGTTACACGACGTCACGTTGGAGACAGTCGGTTCTGCTTGGCGAAACAGCCATCAGATCTGGCTGAAAGCGACACTCCCGTGGCGCTTTCAGCCAATGCCGCAATGACCCGATCAGGTCATCGGCGTTTGTTTGCTCAGGCTGGCACGCATGCGCGTGGCCATCACACCACCGGCAGCGCGCACCAGTTCGAGTGCAAGGGCAGGCGAGCGCTGGGCGAGCTCTTCGAGGCGCGGGCCACGCAGCGCCCAGACGATCGACGGTGTCATGGCTTCCACACTCGCGGTGCGCGGGCCGTCGATGAAGAGGCCGGGCTCTCCGACCACCGAGCCCGGGCGCAGGATGGCGATGCGGTTGCTGCCCGGGGGGCCACCGGTCATGAACACCTGCAGCGAGCCGCGACCCAGGAAGTACATGGTGCGGTCGCTGTCGCCCTGCTTGATGAGGAGGTCACCGGCGCGGATGTCGTGCTGCGTGAGGTAGGGGCCGATGGTGCGCCACTCCTCTGCCTTGAGGCGCGCACGGAAAGCGTCTTCGGTGTTGAGCGTCTGGATGGCTTGAACCAGTTCGTTGAAGTCCATAGGAGTCTCGGCCGCAGAGTGAGTGGGTGCGGCCTTGTTCGCCGCTGGTGCGGATTATCGGCTCGTGCGAGGTGCCCCACAACCGGGGCCGGCCTTTCTAGTTTATGAGCTGAGGTGTCACTTGCCGATGCAAAAGCGGCTGAAGATCTCGCCCAGCAAGTCGTCGGGGGTGAAGGCACCAGTGATCTCGGACAGCGCGTTGTGTGCCAGGCGCAGCTCCTCGGCGAGCAGGTCAAGGGCCGGTTCGGCGGAAGTGGCTTGTGCC
>JACMKJ010000198.1 GCA_014380155.1 Rhizobacter sp.
AGACGCTCGCGCCCAGGGTGGGCGTCCAGGCGGCCCGGGGCAGGCCACCACGGCGGATGATGCCGTGTTGTCCTGCCCCGGGGGGAATCGAACCCCCGTCCGCAAGCCTTTGCCGGCCAGTTCTACATGCGTAGCTGTCTGATTTGAATTTGAGGACGGTGGTCGCGCAGCAGCACGCTACCCTCACCCCGAGTCACTTGATTTAGGTCTGTGTTGAGTGACCCAGCTCAGACCGAGCCTATGTGTATGACTTCGCAGCTCTCGGGTTGCCCCTCAAGCCCAGCCCATAGACAAGCTGTTGCGAAGCTCACCGGTTTTAAGCGGCGAGTTTGACGTCGTAAGACGAGTCGTTTGCAGTTAATGCGTTTCCAGATGGATTTACGAGCTAACTGGCGCTCGGCATGCCCTGAACCAACTCCGAACCTGCGTCGAAACCAGGTCGGCCCCATGAAACAAGTAGTTTAGGCCATGGCCAACAGATTCAAGAGCTGGCCGGGCGTTTCGATCACATGGTCGGCGCCCCAGGCAGCAATGGGCTCTCCAGCGCCGAGGTAACCCCAGGCGGCCGCCACCGTGCCCATGCCGGCGGCGCGGCCGGCCTGGATGTCTCGCTGGTCGTCGCCCACATAGATGCAGTGCTGCGGCGAAAGCGCCATCTGGCGTGCTGCCTCCAGCAAGGGCGCGGGGTGAGGCTTGGCATGCGGGGTAGTGTCGCCACTGATCACGACTGCGGCGTGGGCATGCAGCCCAAGCGCCTGCACCAGCGGCGCGGTGAAGCGCTGCGCCTTATTGGTCACGATGCCCCACGGCAGCCCCCGTGCCTGTAATGCTGCGAGCACCGGGCGCATGGCGTCGAAGACGTGCGTCAGCTGCGTCATGCGCTGCTCGTAGCGCGCCAGAAACTCGTCGCGCAGATCGGTGAAGCTCTGATCAGTCGGCCCTACCTGGAAGGCAATGCCCACCATGCCACGTGCACCCGAGCCCACCATCGGGCGGAAGTGCTCATACGGCAAGGGCTCCAGGCCTCGAGCCAAGCGCATGTCGTTGCCGGCCCCGGCCAGGTCGGGGGCGCTGTCGATCAAGGTGCCGTCGAGGTCGAACAGCACCGCACGGGTCGGCACCATCACTCGGGCCTGCGGCAGGCGAACAGGTAGTTCACGCTGACGTCGGCCGACAGCCAGTAACGGCGGGTCAGCGGGTTGTATTGCATGCCGCGCGTACTGTGCAGCGCAAGCCCCGCGTCACGGCACCACTGCGCCAGCTCGCTGGGGCGAATGAAGCGCGCGTACTCATGCGTGCCTTGCGGAAGCAGTTTGAGCAGGTACTCGGCACCGACAATGGCAAACAAAAACGACTTGGGGTTGCGGTTGATGGTGGAGAAGAACACCCAGCCACCCGGTTTCACCAGCGTAAAACACGCGCGCACGATGGACGACGGGTCGGGCACATGCTCGAGCATCTCCATACACGTCACCGAGTCGAAGTGTTCCGGCATTTCAGTGGCCAGTGCTTCCGCTGCCACTTCACGATATTCAATCGACGGCGTGCCCGCTTCGGCTGCGTGCAGACGCGCCACTTTCAGCGGTTTGCTGGCCAGATCGATGCCCAGCACTTGCGCCCCCTTGCGCGCCATCGAGTCGGCGAGGATGCCGCCGCCACAACCAACGTCGAGAACGTTGCGGCCATGCAAGGGAGCCAAGCCATTGATCCAATCCAGCCGCAGCGGATTGATCTGATGCAAAGGCCGGAACTCGCTTTCGGGATCCCACCAGCGGTGGGCCAGCTCGCTGAACTTGGCGAGCTCTTGAGGGTCTGCATTGATCATGCGGCGATGGTACCCAAGACGACGGTTGCGCTTGAAATGACGGGCCAAACAAAAAACCCCGCCGAGGCGGGGTTTTCAGAGTCAACGCCGAGCGTTTACTTGCGGGTACGTGTACCAACCACTTCGATTTCGACGCGGCGGTTTTTCGTCTTGCCTTCCTTGGTCTTGTTGTCGGCGACCGGCGATGCTTCGCCCTTGCCTTCAGTGTAGACGCGGTTGGCTTCGATGCCCTTGCTCACCAGGTAGGTCTTGACGGACTCAGAACGAGCCACCGACAGCTTCTGGTTGTACGAATCGGAGCCATCGGAGTCGGTGTGGCCGACAGCGATGATGACTTCGAGGTTCACACCAGCGGTCTTGCTGACGAGGTCGTCGAGCTTGGCCTTGGCTTCTGGCTTGAGCACAGATTTGCCCACGTCATAGAAAGCGTCGGCAGCGAAGGTCACTTTCTCGCTGACCGGCGCGGGCGGCGGTGCAGGAGGAGCGGGAGGAGCAACCGGTGCCGCAGCAGCAGCTGGCGCGGGGGCCGGAGCAGGTGCGGGAGCCGGAGCTGGAGCAGGAGCAGGAGCCGGTGC
>JACMKJ010000199.1 GCA_014380155.1 Rhizobacter sp.
CACTGCCGGCGCGCCGGCGGTGCTGCCGCTGGTGCTCGGCGCGCCGGTGGTCGCGTGGCAGGCGGTGTTCTTCGCAGCACCGCTGATCTTCCTGGTGGTCATCACCTTCTGGCAAGTGAAGTCGTTCCGCCTCGAGCCGGCGTTCGTGCTCGACAACTGGGAGCGCATCCTCGGCTCGGGCACTTTCCATTCGGCGCTGATCCATACCCTGCTTATCGCCAGCACCACCACCGTGCTCGGGCTGTTGCTGGCCTTCCCGGCGGCCTACACGATTGCCTTGCGCCTGCCCACACGCTTGCGCGACCTGGCGGTGGCGATGCTGGTGCTGCCGGTGTTCACCAGCTACATGCTGCGCATCTACGCCTGGCAGATCGTGCTCAGCCCCGAGGGCATGGTCAACAGCGCGCTGCAGTGGGTGGGCATCGGTGCGCTTCCCATGCTGGGCGGCGCGTTCTCGCTGCAGATCGGCCTGCTCACGCTCACGTTGCCGATTGCGGTGCTGATCCTCACCTTCGCGCTGTCGGGCGTCGACCCCACGCTGATCGAAGCCGCCGAAAACATGGGTTACCGCCGCAGCCGGGTCATCGCGCACGTGTTGATCCCGGCCGTGCGCCCTGCCCTCACGCTGGCCGCCACCACCACCTTCTTGCTCGCGTTTGGTGACTACGTGAGCCCCCTTTTCATGACCGGCAGCAAGCCACCCACGCTGTCGATCCTGATCGTCGACACCGTCAAGTCGGGCTCGCAGTGGCCACGCGCCTCAGTGGTCGGCGTGGCGATGTTGGTGGTGCTTGGCTTGGTGTTCGGGCTTGGGCGCTGGTTTGCATCGCGAGGCAACAAACGATGAACCGACTCTCACGCACATTGCAATACGCCTGGGTGCTGGCGCTGTTCGGCTTCATCGCCGCGCCGATGCTGGTGATCGTGGTGTATTCGTTCGACGCCAACCGCTTCCCGGCCATTCCCTGGGGCGGCTTCAGCCTGGCGTGGCACCGCGCCATCTTCCACGACGAGATGGTGATCGACGCCTTCAAGAACAGCGTGATGGTCGGGCTGGGCACCGCGGTGTTCTCCACCCTGCTCGGCTTCGCGGCGGCCTACCTCGACTACCGCTACCGCTTTCGCGGCCAATCAAGCTTCGTGTTGCTGGTGGCCATCCCGCCTGCCGTGCCGGCCACCATCCTGGGCATGGCGATGCTGGCCTTCTTGTCGCGCATGGGCCTGTTCGGCCGCACCGAAACCATCATGGCTTGCCACGTGGCGATTGCGGCCTCGTTCTCGATGGCCATCATCCGGCTGCGGCTCGGTGAGCTGGGCGCCGACCTGGAGCAGGCCGCGTGGAACCTCGGCGCCTCGCCCTTCACCGCGCTCGTGCGGGTGGTGATCCCGTTTTGCAAACCGGCGCTGATCGCCTCGTTCTTCTTGTCGGCCGCGGTGTCGTTCGACGAATTCATGATCGCGTGGTTTGTCGGCGGTGTGCACGAGACGCTGCCGGTGCGCATCCTCAACCTGTTGCAAGGCCAGGTGAACCCGAAGATCAACGCCATCGGCACCGTGGTGATGGCGATCAGCATCACGCTGGTGCTGGTGGCGCAGCGTTTTGTCGGCGTCAAAGCCGGCCGTCACACCGCCAGCGAGACACCATGAGCACACCTTACGTTTCATTGAAGGCGGTCGAGAAGCGTTTCGCTGGCCACCACGCCGTGCGCGGCATCGACCTCGACATCGCAGCCGGCGAGTTCATTGCCATCATGGGCCCCTCGGGCTGCGGCAAGTCGACCACGCTGCGCTTGATCGCCGGGCTCGACGAGCCCAACGCCGGCGAAATCCACATCGGGGGCCACAGCATGAAGGGTGTGCCCGCCCACCAGCGCGACACGCCCATGGTGTGGCAAAGCCTGGCGTTGTTTCCCTTCATGTCGGTGGCCGACAACGTGGCCTTCCCGCTGCGCATGAAAGGGCTCGGCGCCGACGAGCGCCGCAAGCGTGCGCTGGAGTGGCTGGACCGCATGGGCCTGGCCGGCATGGCCGACCGCCAGATCTCGCAGCTCTCGGGCGGCCAGCGCCAGCGTGTGGCGATTGCCCGCGCACTGGTCACTCAGCCATCGATCCTGCTGCTCGATGAGCCCTTGAGCGCACTCGACGCCCACCTGCGCACCCGCATGCAAACCGAGCTGGCGCGGCTGCACCGCGAGCTGCGCATCACCTTCGTCTACGTGACGCATGCGCAATCGGAAGCGTTTGCGCTGGCCGACCGCATCGTCATCATGGGCGACGGCGTGATCCAGCAAGTGGGCAAGCCGCAAGACGTGTACCGCGAGCCGGTCAACGCGTTCGTCGCCAACTTCATCGGCATGAACAACCTGGTCGAAGGCCAGGTGCTGGCGAGCAGCGACGGCCATGTGGAAGTGCTCAGCACGCACGGCGCCTTCCAGGTGCCGGCCAGGGAGGCGCGCCCGCATGGCGCGCCGGCCAGCTTCGTGGTGGCCGGCGACCGCATCTCGGTGGCGGCCGAGGGCACCGACGTAGCACCCGGCCTGCCGCGCATCGACGGAACGGTGCTGGGCCTCGAGTTCGTGGGCTCGACGCAGACGGTGTTTGTCGAAGTGGCGGGAGCGG
>JACMKJ010000200.1 GCA_014380155.1 Rhizobacter sp.
GCACGGCCAGCAGCACAAACGGCAAGGCGCGGCGCAGGCCGCCCGCGCTCACCAGAGTGACCGTCCAGGCGCCGACCGCGCTGCCCGCCAAGGCCGCCTTGCTGCCGGCAGCAAGGCGGCCCAGCGCATCTGCACCTTCTTGGCGAACTGCGCCGTGGCCCAGGCGGTGCCCCAGACGGCGGCGCCCTTGTTGGTGCCGAAGAGTGTGGCCGGTGCCGCGTTGGGGAACACGCTGAACAGGGCCGGCACCAGGATCAGGCCGCCTCCGCCCACGATGGCATCGACGAAGCCGGCAAACAGCGAAGCGAGGGTGACGGTGATCAGGTCCAAGGAGGGTGCGCCCAAAAAACACAAAGGGCGTCAGGTTTCCCTGACGCCCCTGCATGATGTCATCGGCACGTGTACTTCTTGGGCACCGGCCTCTGTATTGCAACCTGCGAGCTTGTGCTGTGGGCTGCCTTGTATATGTCTCCTCAGACCCCCGCCAGTGCCCGGCAGATTCTGCTGCCAGCCGCGAGTGGGCGGACTTTAGGGCGGTGCTTTCATGCACACACTAGGGGTTTTCACGCGCCAACTTGGGGCTGCTCGCTGACGGAAGCACCAACTTCACCTCTGTGCCCTGTGTCGGAGAACTGGTCACTGTCACGCTGCCGCCATGCAGCTCGACGATGCGCTTGACGATGGCCAACCCCAGGCCCTTGCCACCCTCGCCGGTGGCGGGGGCCACGCTCTGACGGGCCTGGTAGAAGCGGTCGAAGAGTTGGGGCAGATCGGCCTCGGCGATGCCCGGCCCGGTGTCACGCACCGACACCACCACCTCGCCGGCCCGCTCTTCGGCCTGCACCGTGATGCGGCAGCCGCTGCCGCAGAACTTGAGTGCGTTGTCGACCAGATTGGCCACCGCGCGCTCGAACAACTCGACGTCGACCTGGGCCACCACCGGGTGGTCGCCGTCGTGCAGCGCCGACAGCGCCACACCCCGCTGGGCCGCCCGCTCGGCAAAACGCGCGGCAATGTCGGCCAGCAGCTCGTGCAGGTCGACCTGCTCGCGGCGCAGCTGGAAAGCCGGCTCGTCGAGCGTGGCCAGGTCACCGAGCGACTGCACCATGCGCGCCGCGTTGCGGGTGTTGCGCAAGGCCACCTCGGCCAGGCGGTGGTCGTCTTGCCGCGCCGCGTCGCCAGCCCAACGCGCTTGCAGCGTCTCCAGGCAGGCGGTGGTGGCGGTGAGTGGCGAGCGCAGGTCGTGCGACAGGTTGCTCACCGCTTCGCGGCGGAAGTGGTCGAGCCGGCGCAGTGCGTCCCACTGTTTGCGCAAGGTGGCCAGCATCGCGCCGAAGGCCTGGGTGAGCTGGCCGAATTCATCTCGCGTGGCGGCGGGCAGCAAAGGCTCGGCGTGCGCCGCACCTTCTTGCAGGCCTTTTTCAGACAGCGCTGCCACCGCTTGGGTGAGGCGCTTGAGCGGCCGGGTGACCGAGGCGATCACGAGCGCCGCGAGCACCGTGGTGAGCGCCACGATGGCGGTGATGAGCCACATGGCCGGTTGCGCAAAGCTTGCGCGCAGCGTCTGCCAGCGGCTGGCCGGCAGACCCTCTTTGTGGCACACGAGGTAGAGGTAGCCGGCCACCGGCTCGCCGGACCGGATCACCCGCCGGCCCACCGGCCGGGCGGTGACGATGGCGTCGGCATCCATGCGCTCGGGGTCGTCGCCCATCACATACGGCATGCCCGGCGCCGCAGCCGCCTGGCGCACCGGGCCCATCGCCACCTTGAAGCCGGGCGGCAGCTTGA
>JACMKJ010000201.1 GCA_014380155.1 Rhizobacter sp.
AAGGCCGGCGACGGCGGCCACACCGGCGCCACGTTTCTCGCGCAAGGCACGATCTACCCGGACGTCATCGAGTCCGGCGGCGCACAGACGAAGAAGGCCGTCTCGATCAAGAGCCACCACAACGTCGGGGGCCTGCCGGCAACGGTCGGGCTCAAACTGCTCGAGCCGCTGCGCGATCTGTTCAAGGACGAAGTGCGCGAGCTCGGCGTGGCCCTCGGCCTGCCGCACGAGATGGTCTACCGCCATCCCTTCCCCGGCCCGGGCCTCGGCGTACGCATCCTCGGCGAGGTGAAGCCCGAATATGCCGCCCTGCTGCGCCGCGCCGACGCCATCTTCATCGAGGAATTGCGGGCCTGGAAAGACCTGCCTACCGGCAAGAGCTGGTACGACCTCACCAGCCAGGCGTTTGCGGTGTTCCTGCCGGTCAAGAGCGTGGGTGTGATGGGAGATGGTCGAACCTACGACTATGTGGTCGCCTTGCGCGCCGTGCAGACCAGCGACTTCATGACGGCCGACTGGGCCGAGTTGCCGTATTCGTTGCTGAAGAAGGTGTCGAGCCGCATCATCAACGAGGTGCGTGGCATCAACCGGGTCACCTACGACGTGTCCAGCAAACCGCCGGCCACCATCGAGTGGGAGTGAAGGTGACGGGCTCTGCCGCTCAGCCTTCCTTGTTTGGCATCGATTCGGCGCCACAGCCGACGGATCGGCTGTTCTTCGCGGTATTGCCGTCGGCGGATGCAGCGCAAACGATTGCGGATCTGGCCAAGGGTTTGCAGTCCGAACTCGGTCTCAAGGGCCGGCCGCTGCAGACCGACCGCTTTCACATCACCTTGCACCACCTGGGCGACTACGTCGGGCTGCGCCCCGACATCGTTGCCGCAGCGATGGAAGCTGCCGCCCGCGTGCAGATGGAATCGTTCGATGTCTGTTTTGAGACAGCGGCGAGCTTCAAAGGCCTGCCCGACAGGAAACCCTTCGTCCTGCGAGGTGGCGACGGCTTGAGAGACCTCACCGCCTTGCAGCAGTCGCTCGGCGCGGCGATGAAGAGGACGATTCTCGGCAGCTGGGTGCAACCCAAATTTGTCCCGCATGTCACCTTGCTGTACGACGATCAACTCGTCGATGAGCGTGCGGTCGAGCCGGTGAGTTGGGAGGCCAACGAGTTCGTGCTCATCCACAGCCTGCTCGGGCAGACGCGGCACATCGTGCTGGGCCGATGGGCGCTCAACCCCCAACGCACCAGCACCGTCATGAGCATCACGCCGGCGGATGAGCAGGCGATGCGCATTGCGCTCGACCAGGCGCAAAACGCGATGCTGGTTGGAGAAGTGCCGATCGGTGCTGTGGTCATGCGGGCCGGGCAGGTCATCGCCACGGGCTACAACCGACCGGTCACTGAGCACGACCCGACGGCGCACGCCGAGATCGTGGCGCTGCGCCACGCAGCCACCTTGCTGGGCAACTACCGGCTGCCGGAGTGCGAGATCTACGTCACGCTGGAGCCTTGCGCGATGTGTGCCATGGCGCTGATGCATGCCCGCTTCAAGCGGGTCGTGTTCGGTGCGGCAGACCCCAAAGGCGGCGCCGCCGGCTCGGTGGTCGATCTGTTCGGGCACACCCAGCTCAACCACCACACCAAGGTGTTGGGCGGCGTGCTGGGCCAGGAGTGTGGAACCGTGCTCAGCGACTTCTTTGCCCAGCGCCGCGAGTTGTATCGCCAACGTCGCAGCGGCCCCGCCACCGAATCGTCGCCCTTCGACGACACCCCCGCCATCCCCACCGGAGAGGTTCTGGAAATTGAGCCACCACCACCATCACCATGAGCACTGTGACGAGCCGTCGGCCCACACGCTGACGCTGTTCACGCCCGCCGGCGTGCTGACCAAGGCGGCGCCGCTGCGGCTGGCGGCGAAGCGTCTGGCCGCCATGGGTTTTCATGTGCACATCGACGAGGCTGCGCTGGTGCGCCACCAGCGTTTTGGCGGCGACGACGAAACCCGCCTGTCCGCGCTACACCGTGTGGCCGCCCAGGCGCCGGGTATCGCCCTGGCCACCCGCGGCGGCTATGGGCTGACCCGCCTGCTTGACCGCATCGACTGGAAGCTCATCGCCAAGAGCGTCGACCTAGGCACGCACTGGGTGGGCTACAGCGACATGACGGCCCTGCAACTGGGCTTGCTCGGCCGCACCGGCCGGCGCAGCTGGGCCGGCCCGCTCGCCTGCGGTGACTTCGGCGATGAAATGCTCGACGAGGTCACGTCCGATTGCTTTGCCGAGGCGATGAGTGGTGCACTCGAAGCCGTGGGCTTTCGCACCGAGGCCGGCTTTGACGGGTTTGAAGCCAAGGGCACGCTGTGGGGCGGCAACCTGTGTGTGCTCAACAGCATGCTCGGAACCCGACACTGGCCCAAGGTCAAGGGAGGCATCCTGTTCCTGGAAGACGTCAACGAACACCCGTATCGCATTGAGCGCAACCTGCTGCAGTTGCATCAGGCGGGCGTGCTCGATGCGCAAAAGGCGATCGTGCTGGGCGCTTTCACCGAGTTCAAGAAGTCGCCACTCGACCGGGGCTACAGCCTCAAGGCGGCCATCGCCTACCTGCGCTCCGTCACCAAGACCCCCATCCTCACGGGCCTGCCTTTTGGCCACGTGCCGACCAAGGTGACGCTGCCGGTGGGCGCCAAGGTGACCTTGCTCGTGCAGGCACGGGATGTGCTCATAGGCTGGTAGTGCTCCCTAAAAAGACGCACTGATTACCCTGAGGCGCCAGCAGCGACGCTGCGCATAGAATCCGCAGCGCTCGCCTCGAGCAGCACCGGGCAAAACCCGGTTGTTGCCGCAGGCGCTTTTATTTGTTTGGCTTCGCACGGTCTATCCGCACGGTGCGAAGGCAGGAGCCGGAGAGATTTCATGGACGCTTCATTGCGTCGAATGCGAGCGTGGCTGTGCGCCGCGCCCTTGGTGGCATTTGCCGCGGCCCTCGCAGGGTGCAACAACAGCCCATGGCCCGATGGCATGGCCGCCACCAACACCTCGACTTCGGCCGTCATCGAAAACTCGCCGCGCCACCTCGACCCGACCGCGTCGTACTGGTCGAACGACACGCCGTACACCTACCAGATCTACGAGCCGCTCTACGGGTACCACTACCTGAAGCGGCCCTTCGTGCTGGTGCCCAAGGCCGCGCAGGCCGTGGTGACGCCTATTTACCTCGACAAGGCCGGCAAGCCACTGCCCGCTGACGCCCCCGGCGAGCTGGTGGCCGAAAGCGTCTACAACATCCCCATCAAGCCGGGGATCATGTACCAGCCGCACCCGGCGTTTGCGCGTGACGCGCAGGGCAGCTATGCCTATCACGCCATGAAGCCAGGCGAGCTGGGCCAACGTGTCTCGCCGTTGCAGTTCGAGCAGCAGGGCACCCGCGAGCTGGTGGCCGAAGACTTCGTCTACGCACTCAAGCGCCACGCCACCACCCGCATCACCACACCGATCGCTGGCATCTTCTCCGAGTACGTGGTGGGCCTGAAGGACTACATTGCCCTGGTCAAGGCCGAAGACGCCAAGCTGCGCCAGGGCCTCGACTCCGCTAGCCTCGACAAGCCGTTTCTCGACTTCCGCCGCTGGCCGCTGGCCGGGGCGAGCGCGCCCGAGAAGCACCTGCTGCGCATCCGCATCAACGGTAAATATCCGCAGTGGAACTACTGGATGGCCATGACCTTCCTGGCGCCCGTGCCCTGGGAAGCCGATGCCTTCTACGCCCAGCCCGGCATGGGCGAAGTGGGGCTCACGCTCGACGCCTGGCCGGTGGGCACGGGCGCTTACATGATGACCGAGTTCGTCAAGGACAGGCGCCACGTGATGAAGCGCAACCCCAACTACCGCGGCGAGCCTTACCCCTGCGAAGGCATGCCCGGCGACAAGGAGGCCGGCCTGCTCGACGACTGCGGCAAGCGCATGCCGTTCATCGACACCTTCGTCTCCACCATCGAGCGCGAGGCCGTGCCGCAGAAGGGCAAGTTCCGCCAAGGCTTCTACGACATCGAGGTCTTCGAACGCACCGACACCGGCCTTGACTACCTGGTCGCAATGCAAGACTCCGAAGAGGTGCGCAAGGAGTACGAGAAGAAAGGTTTTCGCCTGCCCAAGTTTGCCGACGTGCAGAACTGGATCATCGGCTTCAACATGCTGGACCCGACCATCGGCAAGGGCGAAACCCCCGAGCAGCAGGTGCGCAACCGCAAGCTGCGCCAGGCGATCTCGATCGCGCTCGACTGGGAGGAGTACTCGAAGGTCTTCCCGAAGAAAGCGGGCGAGACGGCGATGGGCCCCCTGCCCGATGGCATCTTCGGCTCACGCCACGGCACGCTGGAAGGTGTGAACCCGGTGACGCACCAGGTGGTCGGCGGCAAGATCGTGCGCCGCTCCATCGCCGATGCGAAGCGGCTCATGGCCGAAGCCGGTTATCCGAGCGGGCGTGACGAAAAGACCGGCCGCCCCCTGGTCATCAACTACGACTACTACGCGCCACCCACGCCGGAGCGCAAACCCGAGATCGACTGGGTGGTGCGCCAGTTCGCCAAGATCGACATCCAGCTCGAAGTGCGTGCCACCGACAACAGCCAGTTCCAGGACAAGATTCGCAAAGGCAAGTACCAGGTGTTCTGGCTGGGCTGGTTGGCCGATTACCCGGATGCCGAGAACTTTCTATTCCTGCTTTACGGCCCCAACGGCAAGACACGGGCTGACGGCGAGAACACCGCCAACTACGAAAACCCGGCTTACGACAAGCTCTTCACCAAGATGAAGCTGCTCGACGACGGCCCACAGAAACAAGCCGTGATCGACGAGATGGTGAAGATCACGCAGGACGACGCGCCCTGGTCGTTTGGCTACTTCCCGTATTCGTCTGCGGCGGCGCAGGGCTGGGTCTACAACTCCAAGCCGGCGGTGCTGATCAGAGACCATGGGCGTTACCTGCGCATCGACAGCGAGCAGCGTGCGAAGAACCTGCGCGAATGGAACCAGCCGCTCTGGTGGCCCGTGATCCTGGCGGTGATCGCCGTGCTGGCGGCGTTGCTGCCGGCGCGCGCCATGCTCCGCCGCCGCGAGCGCACCAATGCGCGCGGTGAAGTGTTGGCCTGACGAAACCACGAACCCGATGCTGTCCTACGTCTTTCGCCGCCTCATCTACGGGGCCTTGGTGTTGCTGGGTGTGAACCTGGCGACCTTCTTCCTTTTCTTCACCGTCAACACGCCAGACGACATGGCGCGGCTGAACATCGGCGGCAAGCGCGTCACGCCGGAGGCCATCGTCAAGTGGAAGGCGGAGCGCGGCTACGACAAGCCGCTCTACCTGAACGATGCCAAGCAGGGCAGCGAGCGTTTGACCGAAACCATCTTCTGGGAGCGGTCGGTGTCGCTGTTCACGCTCGACTTCGGCCGTGCCGACGGTGAAAGCGCCGGCAACATCGGCCATGAGGTGAGCAGCCGCATGTGGGTCAGCATCCAGTTTGCGCTGCCGCTGTTCATCCTTCAGGTGATCGCGAGCACGGCGTTTGCGCTGCTGCTGGTGATGTTTCGCAACACGCGGCTCGACTTCTGGGGCGTGGTGAGTTGTGTGGTGATGCTGTCCATCTCCAGCTTCTTCTACATCATCGTCGGCCAGGTGCTGTTCTCGCGCGTGCTCAAGCTGGCACCTATCTCGGGCTATGAGCCGGGACTCGATGCGGTCAAGTTCCTGATCTTGCCGATCGTCTTGTCGCTCATCGCGCGGCTGGGTACCGAGGCGCGCCTGTACCGGGCCATGTTCCTCGAAGAAATCGGCCGCGACTACGTTCGCACGGCGCGGGCCAAGGGCCTGGCCGAGATGGTGGTGCTGTTCCGCCACGTGTTGCGCAATGCGCTGATTCCCATCATCACCAGCGCGGGTGCCTACCTGCCGTATGTGTTCATGGGCAGCCTGGTGTTCGAGAGTTTCTTTGGTCTGCCGGGGCTCGGTGCGTACGTGATCGAGGCCATCGGCAAACAAGACTTTGCGATCGTTCGCACCATGGTGTTCGTGGGCTCCTTGCTCTACATCGCCACCTACATCGCGATCGACGTCGCCTACACCTGGGCCGACCCCCGGATCCGGCTGGCCTGAGGAACGAGAAGTGATGCCGAAGTTTGTATTTCTCTGGACTGACGTTTCCATCTGGGTGCTCGTGGCCGGCATGGTGGGCTACGGGGTTTTCGTGTCGCGCAAGCCGGGCCTCGCGCGCAACTGGCGCCGTGTGTTCACCGACCCGGCCGCGATGGCCTCGTTCGTGGTGCTGTTGTTGTGCCTGGTGATCACCTTGCTCGACAGCGTTCACTACCGACGTGCGCTGCCCCCCGCGCCGGGTGTGGTCAACACCAGCGTGGCCTACGACGTGCGAACGATCTCGGTGCTCGACACGCTGTTGTCGCGCCTGGTCGAGTCGCGTGAACCCTCCTACTCCCGGCCCTTGTCCTACGTCGGGTTTTTCAAGGAATCGATCGAAGTAGAAGGCAAGCTGACCCGCGAGCCGCCCCGCCTGGTGTTCGGTGGTGCGCATCTCACCGACCCCGCCACCCAGTGGGTGGGTGACCTGATCAAACGCAGTGTGATGGGCCTGGTGTTGGGCTTGCTGGTCACGGCCGGTATCAGCGCGCTGCTGGTCGCGGTGATCGCGCGTCGTCGTGGCGCGGCATGGGCCGTCACGACGCGCAGTATCTTGAAAGGCGAGAGCGACATCCCCTGGCACGCCGCGCTCTGGGCGGTGATGGCGATCGGCGTTCTCGCCGGGCCGACCATCGCGCTGATGGGCCACTACCACGTGTTCGGCACCGACCGCACCGGCAACGACGTGCTGTATCAGGCGCTCAAGAGCATCCGCACCGCCTTCGTGATCGGCACGCTCGCCACCGTGGCCACCTTGCCGCTGGCCGTGGTGCTGGGCATCATGGCCGGCTATTTCAAGGGCTGGGTCGACGAAGTCATCCAGTACCTCTACACCGTGTTGTCTTCGGTGCCCAATGTGCTGCTCATCGCGGCCTGCGTGCTGATGGTGCAGGTGTTTCTCGACAAACACCCCGAGCTGTTCGAGACCGGCGCCGAGCGTGCCGACCTGAAGCTTTTCTTGCTGTGCGTGGTGCTCGGCCTCACTGGCTGGGCTGGGCTGTGCCGTCTGCTGCGCGGAGAAACACTCAAGCTGCGTGAGCTCGAATTCGTGCAGGCGGCCAATGCATTCGGCGTTAGCAACACACGCATCATGGTGCGGCACATCTTCCCGAATGCGGCGCACCTCATGCTCATCGTCACCGTGCTGGAGTTCTCCGCGCTGATCTTGTATGAAGCGGTGCTGTCTTATGTCGGCGTGGGCGTCGACCCGTCGATGAACAGCTTCGGCGGCATGATCAACCTCGCGCGCAACGAGATGAGCCTCGACCCGGTGGTGTGGTGGTCGTTCGCGGCTGCGTTCGGGTTCATGGTCACCCTCGTGCTCGCAGCCAACCTGTTTGCCGATGGCGTGCGCGACGCCTTCGACCCGCGCGCCAGCAACTACCGTGTGCGCCTGAAGCGCAAAGCTGTCTGAGGCCGCCATGCTGAAGATTGATGAACTGAAAGTGGCTCTCGACGCCGACTCGGGCTTGGTCAAGGCCATTGATGGCTTGTCCTTGTCCATCAAACGCGGCGAGACCTTTGCGCTCGTGGGCGAATCGGGTTGCGGCAAGAGCATGACGGCGCTGGCTCTGATGCGCTTGTTGCCCGAGAGCGGCGAGATCACTCACGGCAACGTGGCACTCGAAGGCGAGGACGTGCTGGCCTTGCCCGAGTCGCAGATGCGCTCGGTGCGCGGCGGCAAGATCGGCATGATCTTCCAGGAGCCGGCGACCAGCCTCAACCCCGTGATGCGAGTGGGTGCGCAGATCGTCGAGGCGATCGAAGCCCACACCTCTTTGCGTGGTGACGCGGCGCGCGCCAAGGCCATCGAATGGATGGGCAAGGTCGGCATCCCCGAGCCCGAGCGCCGCATCGACGAATACCCATTCCGCTTGAGCGGTGGGCAAAAACAGCGCGTGATGATCGCCATGACGCTGGCGGCCGAGCCTGACTTTCTGATCGCCGACGAGCCGACGACTGCGCTCGATGTGACCATCCAGGCGCAGATTCTCGACTTGCTCAAGAAGCTGCAGAAAGAGCAGGGCATGGGACTGCTGCTGATCACCCACGATCTGGCGGTGGTGTCGGGCATGGCAGATCGGGTGGCGCTGATGTATGCAGGGCAGATCATCGAGGTGGCCACGGCGAAGGAGTTTTTTCAGTCGCCGCAACATCCGTATGCGCGGCTGCTGCTCAATGCCTTGCCCGATGCGCGCAAACGCGGCGGCACGCTGGCTGCGATTGCCGGCACGGTGCCTGCCTTGTCGCAAGAGTTTCTGGGTTGCCGCTTTGCGCCGCGTTGCGACCGGGTGATGCCCGAGTGCCACCACACGCTGCCCGAGTTGATTCACACCGCCGACCAGCACGTGGTGCGTTGCCTGCTGTACCGAAATGGCGCACAACCGTCTCGCATCGAAAGTGTCGCGGCCGACGCTGAAGCCAAGACGGTGAGGGCGGATGCCGGGCAGTCGCTTCTCGATGTGCAGCACTTGTCGGTGCGTTTCCCGATCCGAAAGGGCTTGTTGCAGCGACCGCTCGGCTACTTCAATGCGGTGAACGACGTGTCGTTCAGCATTGGTCCCGGTGAAACCCTGGCCCTGGTGGGCGAGTCGGGCTGCGGCAAGACCACCACCGGCAAAGCCATCGTGCAGTTGTTGCGCAAACAGGCCGTCATCGAAGGCAAGGCGCTGTTCCAGGGGCAAGACTTGTTCACCCTTCAAGGCGAAGCACTGCGCAGTGCGCGAAGCGCGATCCAGATCATCTTCCAGGACCCATTCGGTTCATTGAATCCCCGCATGCGGGTCTTTGACCTGCTGGAAGAGGGGCTGCTCGCATTGCGCCCGGATATGAGCGCCGCGCAGCGACGCGACGAGCTTGAAACCCTGGTCGACAGAGTGGGCTTGCGACGCGACGCTTTGCAGCGTTATCCGCATGAGTTTTCCGGGGGCCAACGCCAGCGCATCGCCATCGCACGTGCGCTCGCACTGAGGCCGAGCCTGATCGTTTGCGACGAACCCACCTCGGCACTCGATGTGTCGGTGCAGGCACAGATCCTCAACCTGTTGCGCGAGCTTCAGCGCGAAATGGGTGTGTCGTACCTTTTCATCACCCACAACATCGGCGTTGTGGAGTACATCGCCGACCGCGTGGTGGTGATGCAGCAAGGTCGGATTGAAGAATCAGGCGCCAGCCATGACGTGTTGAGCGAGCCGCAATCGGCTTACACGCGCACGCTGCTGGCGGCCGTGCCTCGGATCGAGACGCAAGCTGACGCCGAGCTGACATGAACACTGCGGACATCGATGCAGAGGTCGGTCTGGCCGAGCGGCTCATGCAAAGAGGCGAGGTTCTGCAAGCGGAGCTTGTTTATCGACGGGTGCTCGATCTGGTTCCCGCGCACATGGCGGCTTCACGAGCGCTGTCCCAACTCGCTCTGCTGCGCGGTGATTCGACACGGGCCGCTGAACTCCTGGGCGAATTGGTGCGGGCGCACCCGAATGATGCGCAGTTGGCGCTTGATCATGCTGTTGCGCTCGCTGAAGGCGAGCGATTGCGCGATGCCATAGACGTGATCGAAGCTTCACTTGTGTTCAACCCGAAGCACTTTCCTTCGTGGCTGCTGCTGGGGCACATCAGAGAAGCCCAAGGCGATGGCATGGGCGCATTGCGAGCTTGGTACCGGGCCGTGATTGGCGCGCAGCTCGAAGGACACTGGAAAGACCAGGGTTCCACACCACCCAATCTGCTCGCGCCTGTGGTTCATGCGATTGAGCAGGTTCGTGCCGGTCGACGTGAGTTGCTGTTCGACGTCTACGCGAATCTGCGTGCTCAGCATGGCGTCAACGCACTGAAGCGCGTTGACCGCGCACTGTCCGGGTACCTGAAGGAGTGGGATTCGACACCAGGCGATCCGCGGCAACGCCCGCGGTTTTTCTTCTTCCCGGACCTGCCCAACACACCGTATCACGACCCGTATCTTCAGCCGTGGGCGAAGCGACTGGAGGCATCTTTCGCGGCAATTCGTGATGAGGCGCTAAGGGTCTGGACGGAGGGCCAACGGCTACAGAATTTCCTGGAGCTGTCTGAAAACTCTCGACTCGAAGACTATTTGCAGGGTGATGGTGTGACGCCCGCGTGGGAAGCGTTTTTCTTCTACCGTCACGGGCATCGTTTTGATGCAAATCACGCACTGTGTCCGCGCACAAGCGAAGTGCTCGAGTCGATTGATCTCTGCCGCATCGATGAGCAGGCTCCGGAGATCTGTTTCTCGGTGCTCAAACCTGGCTCGCACATCATGCCGCACTACGGTGTGACCAACGTGCGCCTCGTCATGCACTTGCCGTTGATCGTTCCGGCCCATTGCGCACTGAACCTGATCGACGTGGGAGAGCATCACTGGCAAGAGGGCAAGTCGATGATGTTCGACGACACCTTTCAGCACGAAGCGTGGAATCGCTCGAACGAAACGCGCATTGTCTTGCTCATGGATTGCTGGAACCCGCACCTGACGCGTGTAGAGCAACTCGCAGTGAAGCAACTGGTCGAAATGATCAGTGGATTTCATCTGGCGGACAGGGCTCCGAACCTACCGGGGCCGCTCCGCTAGCAAGCTTGCAGCCCACATCCCAGCCTATTCGGCAACGCATGTTGCGAACGGCCAACGCTCGTCATGCCCGGCTTAGGGGAAAGGCTCCAAATCGAAATGGCTCGGTCGAAGCTCTAGGGAGCGGCGAGAGCAGCAAAACACCTATGAAAACGTCGGGGGTGAGTGACATTTCCCGAGCGCTCGGAAGCGTTCTGCTCACGACCTGGTGGCATCTGCGCAGACGGTCAAGGAATACCCTAGACGAGGCAAAGTTCTGGTTCCGTGACAATTGTTTTACATGTTTTCGCAGACGAGACAAAGCCGGTTTACAGAGCCGGCATGCGCCTTGCTCGGGAACTTGGTCTATCGACAACCTTTCTTTGCTCAGCACAGGAGATCCCATGTTTAGAAGAACGAAGATTTACACGGGTGTCATCGTCGCCCTCGGCGGTACGCTCGCAATCGGCAGTGCCCCAGCTTTCGGGCAGCAACAGCTGGAGCGGGTTGAAATCACCGGCTCGGCCATCCGCCGCATCGACGCTGAATCTGCATTGCCGGTTCAAGTTCTCCGCAAGGAAGACATCGCCCGCACCGGCGCGACATCCACGGTTGACCTGCTCCAAAAGCTTTCCGTCATGCAGGGCGCGACCAACGAGGCATCATCTGTCGGCGGCAACACCGCAGGCTATTCGGGTATCTCGATCCACAACATCGGTGAAGAGCGCACTCTGGTGCTGCTCAATGGCCGCCGTCTGACGCAATTCGGTGGTCAAACGCTGACCGGCTTCGGCGCCGGCATGGACTTGAACGCGATTCCTGTTTCATCGATCGAACGGATTGAAATCCTCACCGATGGCGCGTCCGCGTTTTATGGTGCTGACGCCATTGCCGGCGTGGTTAACTTCATTACCAAGCGCGACACCACTGAAGGAGACATCACCGTTGGTATTTCCAAGCCACGGGCTGGCGCAGAAGAAAAGCGGGTCTCCTTTACCAAGGGGTTTGGCTCGCTGGCGCAAAACGGTTTCAATGTCGTGGTGTCGGGCTCACATGATGAGCGCACCCAGCTGAACTCCACCGACCGCGATTTCGCCAAGACCGGCAAGATTTTCTTCTCGAAGGATGGCAAAAACTATCGCTTCCAGCAGTTCTCGGCCAGCCCCATCCCGGCCAATGCGCTCGATGACCAAGGGCAGCTGATCAGCCCGTATCTCCTGACCAACGGATCCTGTCCGGTCAACACGTTCCGCGTGACGGCGCCCTACAACGACGGCTCGGGCCTGGTTGACGACTACTGCGGCTTCGACTTCGTTGGCGCGCTTGAAATCTACCCTGAGCGCAAGCGCGATTCGTTGATGCTGTCGGGCACCGCCAAGGTCGGTAACCACGAACCTTTCGTTGACTTCCTGTGGTCACGCACCACCCAAGTTTCCCGCATCGCACCTGTGCCTGGAGGCATCTCCATTCCTGCCGGCTCGGCGCTGCACACCCAGTACCTGCTGCCGCTGGGCATCACCGGCAACAGCACGGCGTTCTACCGGATCGCTGACCTCGGCAAACGCACCAACGACGACGAGGCCAAGTTCATCGAGTTCGCCTTGGGCTCGAAGGGGCTGGTCGCCGGCTGGGACTACAACACCCACTACAGCCATTCGCAGAGCGACGTCAAGCAAAGCCTGTCGGGTTACCCCGGCGCACTCGCGATCGGGCGCCTGCGTGCCAGTGGCGCCCTGGATCCTTTCGTTCTGGCGGGTCAGCAATCAGCAGCCGGCGTTGCTGCCTTGAACGCGGCCAACTACAAGGGTTACTGGGACGGTGGCGTGGCCAAGCTCGACCAACTGGCGATTCGCGGTTCGCGAGAACTCTTCGCCATGCCGGCTGGGCAGGTGATGCTCGCCGCTGGCGCCAATGCCAACATCGAGAAGTTCGAGTCCAAGCCCAGCCTGTTTGCCCAGGGCTTGCTCTCCGACCCGGTGGCCGGCACCCTGTGCGACCCCACCGCAGTGCCCAACACCTGCGACCAGCGCTTCGGTGACGCCTCGGCATCGCCTCCTTACTCGGCCGACCGCAAGTCATATGGCGTGTTCGGCGAGTTGCTGTTCCCGCTCATGAAGAACCTTGAGCTGGGTACGGCGCTGCGCTATGACCACTATTCCGACTTCGGAAACGCCACCACGGCCAAGGTCAACTTCCGCTGGACGCCTGAAAAGAGCATTCTGGTTCGCGGCTCGGTCGGCACCGGCTTCCACGCTCCGACGGTGCCGCAAGTCGCGGCTTCGCGGCGCCCGTATGGCGTGACGGAAGACAACTACACCTGCACACCTGAACTGGCAGCTCAGGCCGCCGCCCAGGGCGCGGTCTGCCAGCCTGGCAATCGCCAGTACGACCAGATCGCGGGGGGCAACGCCAACCTGAAGCCTGAGAAGTCCGTGCAAGGCACCCTGGGCATTCGCATCGAGCCCAGCAGCCAAGTGTCGTTGGGTGTCGACCTGTGGCACGTGGGCATCAAGGACGCGTTCGGTCAGCTGACGGAACAAGAGGTGTTCAACAACCCGGCGCAGTACGCCAGTTCATGGAGTTCGCTGGTTGACATTGGTACCGGCACCAACTACCTGGCGTTCGTGGCCCAGAACGAGAACCTCGGCAAAAGCTACTCGACCGGGCTTGACTTCGATGTGGTGGGACGCGTCAGAACCGGCCTCGGCGAATTGACGTCTCAGCTTGCGGCGACCTACATGATTCGTGAAGTACAGCAGCTTCAGGAAAACGGACCCTACTACTCCGCGATCGGCAACAACAACCCGAACCTCGGTGACGTGACGTTCCGCTGGCAAGGGCGTTGGACGAACACCCTGAAGAGCGACAAATTTGCGGTGACGGCCGGCGTCAACTTCAAGTCGGGTTACACCGACGTCGTGCAAACCGCCGATCGGCTCGATGCCTCGGGCAACGTAATCCCGGGGGGCGAGGAGCAGGTGCAACTTCAGATCAAGCGGTTCTTCACGCTCGATCTGCAGACCCAGTTCACGCCGATCAAAGCCTTGTCGTTCACCTTTGGCGTGTTGAACGTGTTCGACACCGATCCTCCCCTGTCGCTCAAGACCGCGGGCGGTGGCCAACAGTTTGGCTACGATGATCGATACTATGACTCGCGTGGCCGCACTTACTACCTCAACGCTTCTTACAAGTTCTAAGTAAAGCGTCGACGACGACGGATTTGTTCGTCTCTGTGCCCGCTGGCCACAAGCCGGCGGGCATTTTTGTTAACCTCAAGCGCTTGTGCTTTGACCAAACTGGAGACCCCAGGGTATGGATTTTTCCAAGAGACAAGCGGACCCGAGACGCCACCTCACCGGCATCGCGTTCGTTGTTCTATTCCATGGCTTGCTTGTCTATGGCCTGATGTCGGGCCTGGCGAGAAAGGTCGTCGATGTGGTGCGCGCGCCCATCGAGACCAAGGTGATTGAAGAGATCACCAAGCCGCCCCCACCGCCTGAAGTGGTGGTGCCGCCGCCGCCCAAGCTGGAGGCCCCGCCGCCGCCGTTCATTCCGCCGCCTGAAGTGCAGATCGCCACGCCGCCTCCGGTGGTGCCAACGATCACGGCAACGACCCCAACGCCACCCGTGCAGACGGCCATTGCACCTATCGCGCCGCCAACGGCTGCACCCGCACCGCCGGCACCTGCGGCAGCACCTTCGGTCGGTGCCAACTGTCCGGGCTACAAGCAAGTGTTGATCGACGCCGGGTTTCCGCGTGAGGCCACACGTGCGCAGATCGAGGCAGGTGAGGTCACCGTGTCGTTCACCATCGGCCCCAATGGCGAAGTCAAGAACCTTGCGATCGTCAGGTCGACGAACCGTGCGTTCAATCGACACAGCCTGGAGGCCGTAGCGCAGTTCAAGTGCCAGGGGCAAGGGCAGGATATTCCAGGTGTTCAGGTCACTGCGAGCTTCAACACAAAGTGACTCCCGTTTATCCGAGCCCATCAGCTCAATCAGAGTCGCCTCACCCGGCAGGCTCGTTTCAAATCCCTCTTCATACAAGTCGATCGGAATAAAACATGTCATTCACCAAGAAACTGAACTCTCTCGCGACCGCCGTGGTGGTGATCGCCGCTTTCGCAATGGCTCCTGCATACGCACAAGCCCCAGCCTCCGCGCCTGAAGCCGCGGCCGCGCCGGCACCTGCTGCAGCCCCTGCACCGACGGCGGCGCCTGCCGCCATGGTCAGCAAAGAGACGGTCGAGAACCCGTATGACCTGAAGCACCTCTGGGCGCAGGGCGACATCGTGGCCCGTGGCACGCTGATCATCCTGGTGATCATGAGCCTGGCGAGCTGGTACATCCTGGTGACCAAGCTGTTCGAGAGTTTCAAGCTGAGCTCCGAAGCCAAGTCTGCGCGCGAGAGCTTCTTCAAGTCGGCCACGCTGCAAGAAGGCATGAAAACGCTGAAGGCCGGTAGCGCGTTCCAGTTCATCGCCGAGAGTGGCGTCGAGGCGGGCAAAGACCATGCGGGCGAGCTCACCGCCAACATCGACCGCAACACCTGGATCGGCATGAGCGTGCAGCGCGCCATCGAGAACGTGCAGAGCCGCTTGCAAGACGGCCTGGCGGTTCTCGCAACCGTCGGCTCCACGGCACCGTTCGTCGGACTGTTCGGCACAGTGTGGGGCATTCTGAATGCGCTGACCGCCATCGGCATTGCCGGCCAAGCCTCCATCGACAAGGTGGCCGGCCCGGTGGGCGAGTCGCTGCTGATGACGGCCATTGGTCTCGCGGTCGCTGTGCCTGCAGTGCTTGGCTACAACTGGCTGGTGCGTCGCAACAAGGTGACCATGGAGTCCGTGCGCAGCTTCGGCGCCGATCTGCACGGCGTGCTGCTGGGCAGCCGCGCGTCGGCTCGCTGATCCGTCCGTCACCCTCAGGAGCGCCTTATGGCCATGAATGTCGGATCGTCAGACGGCGATGAAGACGAAGTGGTGTCCAGCATCAACACCACCCCCTTGGTGGACGTGATGCTGGTGCTGCTCATCATCTTCCTCATCACCGTGCCCGTCGTGACGCAAAACGCAGCGGTCTCTTTGCCCAAAGAGACCAACATCGTTCGCCAGACCAAGCCCGAGAACATCGAGATCTCGGTCAACACGGAAGCGTCGTGGCTCCATGCGGTTCATCTCCTACATCGGCATCTGAATCTGGAGGAGCTCGT